>JADLDC010000054.1 GCA_020846885.1 Acidobacteriota bacterium
AGATGCTGGAGATCATCGATCGGATAGGGCTTCCAAATATCGAACAGCCGAAAAAGAAGAAAACCGCAGATTATCAGGAACCAGGAGGTGGTGAACGGAATAAAAAGAAATACAATAAGCTGGCCAACAACTTCATCGATCACCGCTTCCGATGGATCAAGGCTGCCCAGCAGCTCGGTCGCACGGCCCGACGCCCAAACGCCAAGCAGTGTGAAAAGAAGGAGCGCGATCAGAATCGCCGCGTGAATTGCAGCAATCAAAGGTTCAGCCGCACCGAGGTCGGGGCCATACCGAAACGAACTGAACCCGTTCGCCAAAACGAAATAAAACCCGACCGCCAACAGCGAACCGTAAGTACCGGGAGCGATCGGCAGATACCCGACCCCGACGGTCGTCACCGTCAACGAGAGATAGTCAAGCAGCCCTTCGGGTTTTCGACGTTCGATCGGACTTTTCATATCAGGTGCAGAGGCCCGCATCCTGTTCAACAAACTTTAGTTTGTTGCTGCGCCAAGGCATCGCCCATACTCCATGCAGGCACCCTGTTCAACAAACTTTAGTTTGTTGCTGCGCCAACGTATGCCCCTTACTTCGTGCGGGTTTCTGCCTCAAAATTCGATGCCCTGCTGGGCGAAAAATCCCGCATGGAACGGATGCTTGATCTCCTTCATCTCCGTTACCAGATCGGCTGCCTCGACCAGTTCAGGCGGAGCGTTGCGTCCGGTAGCAATGATATGCAGATGCGGCTGCCTTTCCCGCACCGCGGCTATCTCATCGAGAACCCTTTTAATATCAAGGAATTTGTAATCGAGCACATATACCAGCTCGTCAAAGACCAAAAGCTCATATTCGCCGCTCCGCATTTTTTCAACACAAAGGTCCCAAGTCGTCTCACTTGTTCGAATGTCCTGCGACGGATCTTTCGTGTCCCACGTGAAGCCGTCACCCATTGTGTGGATCTCGACGCCGAGCTTTTCGAGCGATTCGTGTTCGCCGTATCGGTCGTGCTTCGACTTCATGAACTGGATCATGCAGCACTTCAACCCGCGCCCCGCGGCCCGCACAAGTACGCCGATGGCCGCCGTCGTTTTTCCCTTGCCGTCGCCGGTGTTAACCATGAGAAGGCCTTTGGTCTTCTCGCGATAATCGTCGCGGCGCCATTTGTATCGCTTTTCTTTTTTCTCGGGCATGTCAGAACCGGGAGCGGTAGCGACCGGCCTCTTGCGCTCATGATCCAGGAGGCCGGTCGCTACCGCTCCCGGTTCCGACTAAAGCACGTCCGGAGCGACCGTAATATCGCCCGCGGCGACCGCCTCGGCCCGTTCAACCGCTTCACGGACCGCCGCGACGAGTTCCGCTTCCTTCTCATCCCAATCGCCCTCGACCTTGAGCCCCGCGGCATTCCTGTGTCCGCCGCCGCCAAAGGCTTCCGCGACCTTGGCGACATTGATATCACCTTTCGAACGAAGGCTTGCGCGATATTCATTCGGTCCAACCTCGCGCATGTAAACCGCCGCAAGAATATCACGGGCGGACAACGGGATATTTACAAATCCGTTATTGTCACCGTCAACCGCACCAGCCGACTCCCGCATCTTGAGCGTTTGTCTAAGAAAGGCGATCCGTCCGGTTTCGTCGCGCCTGACGGTACCAAGTACCTGACGCATGAGTTCAATTCGCGACCACGGGTAATTGTTGTAAACCGCTTCTGATACAACAGCAGGCTTAACTCCGGCCTTCACCAATTCCGATGCGACCTTAAGCGTGCGTTCAGTTGTGTTCGAGAAATGAAAGGAACCCGTGTCTGTCACAAGGGCCATGTAAACGCATTCGGCAATTTCTTTGGTCACCCGTCCGCCGATCGCCTTACACAGGTTGTAGATCATTTCGCCGACGGCCGAAGCGGTCGAGTCTATCCAGTTTATCGTGCCGAAATGCTCGCTGGTGGCGTGGTGGTCGATGTTGACCGTGAATTGGTCCTCAAGCCCCGCAATGCCGGGCCGCTCAAGGTCCGAACACTCGATAACGAATATCGCATCGTAAGCGTCGCCGACAGACTCGACGTGCTGTATCTCGTCCGCACCGGGCAGGCTGCGATAGGCAAGCGGTATATCGCCGTGAACGATGACCTCGGCCGATTTACCCAAACTTTTCAGAAGCCAGCACAATCCTAACGATGACCCAACACCATCGCCGTCAGGCTTTATATGTGTGGTAATACCGAAACGCTGCTTGTTTTCAATTAACTCAACTACTTGACTTAACACTCAAGAAATTTGCGATTTGCGATTTCCGAATCACAATTATCCTTCTCGACAATCGCAAATCGCAAATCGCAAATCTCTCTACTCCGTCTTTTCTTCCAACTCTCCCGCGCCCGCCATTTCGTTTAGGATCTGGCCGACCCTTGCGGCGTTTTCTTCCGCGGTGTCCCTGACAAAATGAATATGCGGCGCGTGCCGCAGGCTCAAATTCATCGCTACCTGCTGCCGAACGTAGGTGGCAGCATGCTGCAAGGCCGTAAGGGCCTTTTTTATCTCTTCCTCGCCGCCGCCTTCGACAATGACGAATACCTTTGCGTCGCGAAGGTCGTCCGATACGCTGACATCCGTTACGGTCACCGCCTCAACGCGCGGATCTTCAAGCTCGAACCCGACAACCTCGGATATCTCTTCCCGCAATGCTTCCGCTAGACGTTCCGGCCTTTTCATTTCGAATAATGAAATCGACAAGCAGCAATGACGATCTGGCCTGCTTCAACGGAATAGATCAACCGATGTGTGTTGTCGATCCGGCGCGACCACAGCCCTTTGAAATCGTGCCGCAAAGGCTCGGGCCTGCCAATACCTGAAAACGGATCTCGCTGGATATCATTGATCAGATCTAAAATTCTCAACAACATTTTGCGATTTTCCTTTGCCCAATACCCGATCTCCTCGAGCGCCTTAGGAGTCAGTACGATGTTCTTCATAGTCCTCAGGGCTAAACGGAACAAACTTTTCCGGGAATTTCAACTCATCCAATGCATCGTACATCCGTTCGCGGTTGGCCTCGGTCGACAGAAGATATTCGGTTTCGTCCACTTCCTTCTCGATAAGAACGACCACTTCTACCTCAGTGCCTTCAGCAAGGTCGCCCGACGAAATTTCGATCCTGCCACCCGGCCTAACGATGGTCTTCTCTCTTATTCCAGTAACCAGCATACCAACCCTAAAACTCCATTTTACAATTCCGTCGCCGCGGTCTTTTCTATCACGTATGCCTCGATCTCGTCATCGACCTTGATGTCGTTGAAGTTTACCAGGCTGATACCGCATTCAAAGCCCTGCTTGACCTCATTGACATCGTCTTTGAATCGTTTAAGCGTGGCAATATCGCCTTCCCAGATGACAACACTGTCCCGAAGAAGCCGTGCTTTGGCCTGACGCCGGATCACACCGTCGGTCACGCGGCAGCCGGCGATCGTTCCAACGCGGGAGACCTTGAATGTCTCCTGAACAAGCGCCTTGCCGAGGATGACCTCTTTCTCGATAGCGTCCAGCATTCCGATCATTGCCGCACGGATCTCTTCTTCGACCTTGTAAATGATCGAATGCAGCCGGATGTCCACATCTTCGTGCCGGGCAATGTCCGCCACGCGGGCCTCGGGCCGAACGTTAAAGCCGATAATGACCACGGCCGTCTGGACGTTGTCCGTCTGCGTTGCCGAGGCAAGCAGGACATCAGATTCCGCGATGGCGCCGACACCTGCACGAATAACGCGGACCTTGACCTTCTCGGTCGAGAGTTTCTCAAGCGTATTCTTGAGCACCTCGACAGAACCCTGAACGTCCGCCTTGAGAATGACGAGCAGTTCCTTGATCTCCGCAAGGCCAAGCGATTCGATGCCGCGCTTTGTCGTCTTGAGCATCGCCGCCTGTCGTGCCTGCATCTGCCGCTGGTGGGCGATCTCTTGCGCACGCTCAACGTCCGCGACGACTTGGAATGTATCACCGGCCTGCGGAACGCCCTGAAGGCCCAGCACTTCGACCGGTGTGGCGGGAGCAGCTTCGCTTACTTGTTCGCCGCGATCCGAGAACATCGCACGGACCTTGCCGTAATATTGGCCAACGATGAACGGGTCACCGACACGGAGTGTGCCCTGCTGAACAAGCGCGGTCGCCACGGCACCGCGGCCCTTGTCAAGTTTTGCCTCGAGAACGACACCTGCCGCACGCCGCGTCGGGCTTGCCCTAAGCTCGAGAATATCGGCCTGGAGCAGCACCGTTTCGAGCAGCGTGTCGATGCCCACTCTGGTCTTTGCCGAAACCGGCACCATTTCTACGTCGCCGCCCCAATCGACCGGCTGGACGCCAAGCCCCGCCAGGCCCTGCTTGACCTTGTCAGGGTTCGCGTCGGGTTTATCGATCTTGTTGATCGCAACGATCATCGGAACGCCCGCCGCCTTTGAGTGCTCGACCGCCTCGATCGTCTGCGGCATCACACCGTCATCGGCAGCGACTACGAGAATAACTATGTCCGTCGCCTTTGCCCCGCGGGCACGCATCATTGTGAACGCCTCGTGTCCCGGTGTGTCAAGGAAAACGACGCGCCGCTCTTCGTCCGGGTCCTCCGGATTCGGCACCAATACACTGTATGCTCCGATATGCTGTGTAATGCCGCCTGCCTCGCCCTCAGCGACATGGGCCGAGCGGATAGCGTCGAGAAGCGACGTTTTTCCGTGGTCAACGTGGCCCATCACTGTAATAACAGGAGCACGCGGCAGTTCGGCATCGTCCGAATCAGCGGCGATCAGTTCCTCAAACTCCTGTTCGATGACCATTTCCTCAAACGGAACGAAACTTATATCGAACCCGAAATCAAAGCCCATTTCGGTGGCAAGTTTTTCGTTGATCGATTGATTCAGCGTGGCAAAAATGCCGCGCTTGATGAGCAATTGAACGATGTCGCGCGGTGTAATTCCTAACGCTTCGGCAAACTCGCGAATGGTCGCGCCTTCAGTAAGCCTGATCGGCCTGAGATCCTTGCTTCCATCACGATTGACCTGGTCCAGTACACGTTCTTCGATCGTCCGCAGCCGCGGCGAATCTTGATCCCGCTCAGCGAATCTGCCCCTCGCGTCCGCTTTGCCTTTGCGTCCCCCGGAACGGCCGGGACGACGGCGGTTGTCAGCGGGCGGCGTGTACGTCATCTGCGGAGCAGCTGTTTCGCCTGGTGTTCCGCGAAGATCGCCGCGGCGGCCGCGCTGGTCCTGGGCCTTGTCGTTGAGAAGCTTTCCGGTGCGTGTCGGCGTTTCCGCGACAACACGTTCCCCCGGCTTTACGCCCTGCTTTATCGCATCGCGAGTAAGGGTCAGCTGCTTGATCTGGGTTCCGGTAGGACGGAGAACGCGTGTAGTTGTTCCAGTTCCGGCCTGAGCGGGCCCAACGGAGGGAACCTCAGTAGCCGGTTCAGTCTGCTCAGTCTCGGCCTCTTCACCAGCCGGCTCGGCTTGTTCGGCTTCCGGCTCTGCAGCCGCTTCGTCAGGTTGGACCGCTTTCTTCTGAAGTCTGCGCGTCTTAACGGTTGGCAATGCCTGCGGTTCTTCATCCTCAACAACAGGAACCGCCGCCGCTTCCGCAGGTTCGTCGGCTTCCGGCTCAACCGCGGCGACAGGCTCAACAACCTCGTCCGCGGGAGCGGATTCTTGCTTTTTCGTCGCTTTAATGACCTTTATGGCGCGTTTTGGCGTCACTTCGGTCTTTGGAAAGTACTTAAGGCGGATCTTGTCAGCAAGCTCGGCACTGACCGTGTTGGACGGGACGCTGACATCGGCGCCTTCGCGGCGCAGATCTTCCATGATGCGTTTTGCATCCTGTTTCAGCTCTTTTGCTAGATCGTAGATCCGAATTTTTTTACCAATGGCCATATTGATCGTTTTGCGATCCGGATCTATTATCGATCCGTTTTCAAGGGGGCCCCGGCTCAAAACCGGCGGCCCAAAGGCTGATCCAGAGTTTACTTGCTCTCATCGCCTTTATCTTCTACAACTTCTTCAGAGTCGGATCCGACGCCCTCGTCGGCGGTTTCCGTATAATCATTGATGCTCGCTTCGACCTCGGCCTGACTGACCTCTTCCTCGGCGCCGGTCATTTGGACCGGTTCCGCCTCTCCGGTAAGGGCATCCGGGACCTCGGGAGCATCCTCCTCAACAGTCTCGGCCGTCGCGGTCAGATCGCGTGTCTCCGCCGAAGCGGTTGCTGAATCATCTTCCGCAAGGCCTACGACTTCGTCCGCGAAGCTGCCGTCTTCATTCGGTCGTTCGAGAGGCGTCTCATCGCCCTCGACCGGCGTACCATCCTCAGAGGCCTGGTTTCGGGCCTCGACGATCGATCGGGCTGAGGCCAGCACTGCTTCAGCCTCATCAAGGCTGAGGTCGAGAATATCGACAAGATCATCAAGCGGCACGGCGGCCAACCCTTCAACATCTGTGATGCCCTTAGCACCGAGCACATCCGCTTGATTGGCGGTAACGCCCTCGATCGCGGACAGCGGCACCGCTTCGCCCGAGGCCATCATCTGGCCCATCTGCTGGGCGATCTCCTGCTTAAGAACGTCCTCGCTTACAATGTCAATGTCCCAGCCCACCAGCCTGGTCGCAAGCCGCACGTTCTGACCTTTTTTCCCGATCGCAAGGCTCAATTGGTCCTCGCCGACGATGACGGCCATTTTGCGCTTGTTAATATCGGTGATCCGCACCTGCGACACCTTTGCGGGCGAAAGGGCGTTCGCGGCGAACACAGACGGCTCATCCGACCATTCGATAATATCGATCTTTTCACCGCGAAGTTCCTTGATGATCGACTGAACACGCGAACCTTTCATCCCGACGCAGGCACCGACCGGGTCGACATCTTTTTCGTTCGAAGTGACCGCGATCTTCGCACGATCACCGGGTTCGCGGACAGCGGATTTGATAACGACCGTATCGTCGTAAATTTCCGGCACTTCCATCTCGAACAGCCGCTTGATCAATTCGGCCGAAGCCCGCGAGACCTTGATCTGCTGCCCCTTTTGTTCCTTCGATACATCAACTATGACCACGCGCGTCCGCTCGCCCTGATTCCAGACCTCGCCGCGGGACTGCTCTTTTCTCGGCAGGATCGCTTCAAGATTGTTCCCGAGGTCGATGATCATATCGCCTCTTTCAAAGCGCTTGACCGTTCCGTTGATCAACTCGCCCTTGCGGTCGAAATACTCGTCATAGACCTTTTCGCGGATCGCTTCGCGCACCTTTTGGACAAGTATCTGCTTAGCCGTCTGAGCGGCAATTCGTCCCATTTCTTCCTGCGGGAGCGGAATGAGAAGCATATCGCCAAGCTCGATCTCATCGCCGGCCATTTCCTGGGCCTCAGCAAGCGAGAGCTCCGCCGATTCGTTCTCGACCTCCTGGACGACGGTCTTCTGGACCGATATTTCGATCAGGCCTTCTTCATTGTTCCAATCGACCTGTATGCTGTCTCCGGTCTTGTCCTGCGCCTTGAACTGTTTGCGCGCCGCGGCCTTGACCGCATCCTTCATGGCCTCGATCACCATGTCGCGATCCAGTCCCTGTTCGCTGCACAACGCTTCTATGCTTTGTCCGATCGATGATGTCATAGCTACCGTTTCTTAAATTCCTGTTCGAGGTCAACTCTAAGGTTGGCCTTCAAAACCTCGCTGTGCGGGAATCTCACCTCACCCTGCGCTTTGTCCGCAAGTATAATATCGTTTCCGTCAACGCCCGAGATCCGCGCGACCCACACCTTCTGGCCGTTGGCCGGCGCTGCAAGTTTGACCTTGACCTTGTGCCCGGCGAACTTCTTAAAGTCGTCAATGCTGTAAAGCTCGCGTTCAAGACCCGGCGACGACACCTCAAGCAGATAGGCCGTCGGGATCAAGTCATCCGCGTCCAGGACCTCTTCCATCGTGCGTGAGACGGACGCACAATCCTCAACACTGACCCCGCCGGGCTTATCAATATATACCCGGACGGTCATGTTCCGTTTTGCCCCGACGATCTCACAATGAACGAATTCGACCGCGTTGCTCTGTGCGGCCCTGGCCGCTATTTCCTTGATCCGATCGCCGATCGAAACACTATCCATCGCTTTCCAGCCAAAATAAAAAGTGGGTGCGAAACCCACTAGACGCGTCCTATGACTCGCACGAAACGAATATTCTACCTTATCTATCTAAGTAAACGCAAGCAAGCTGAGTCAACGCAAACAAGACACTATATTTTGTCCTCAAGCCGCCCTGCGATAGCCTGCAGGTCCTCGATCCTTTTCTGAACTGTCTTAAAGTTCGTGCTGTTGGGCGCGGCGGCAAATTCTTCGAGCATGATAATAAGTTCGCGGGCCTCGGCAAGCAGCCGATTCGCTTCCTTTGTGACCTCGCGCTTGATATCCGGGGTGTTGGTAAGCACCCGCTTAGCCTCGGCCGAGCCCCAGTGTGTTATCTTTACAACACGCGGACGCGGTGTTTCGGCAACCCAGCTCTCGGTCGCCAGGTGCTGTGAAATATTGTCAATATTAGAATAGAACCCTTCCTGTTTGAGAAGATCATTCAGATCCACCTCAACAGAATCTTTACCACCTGTGATCTCATAGATCCGTGTTAGGATCTTGTGATAGACGTCCATACGTTGTGTAACCTAATTTACGTTGACCGAGTGAGCCGTAAACCTTGAGAAAGCCAGATATGCGGCACCGATGATGCCTGCGTCACTTCCGAGCGATGCGCGGAGAATTCTAGCACGTTCCGCCGGTTCGTGGAATGCCCGTTTCGCTATTTCAGCACGCAGCGGACCGATGAACAGGTCCCAACCGTCAGCCGCACCGCCGCCGATCACTATCGCCTCCGGATTCAAGGCATTTATCAGGCCAGCCAGAAGAATGCCAAGATACATACCTGCCCTGCGGAACACCTCGCGGCAAAGCGGGTCGCCATCGATCCCCGATCGGAAGACATCGAGTGCGGTCAAGCCGCTTGCTCCAATTATTTTCGAATCGGGAAATTCGCTTTTCAACTCATGCGCCATCCTGACGATGGCCGTAGCCGAGGCAAATTGTTCGAGACATCCGTGACTGCCGCAGCCGCACGGCGGCCCAAGCGGTTCAACGCACATATGCCCGATCTCGCCTGCTGTCCCATCGGGGCCCCGCAGCGGTTTTCCGTCAAGAATAATACCGCCGCCCACGCCGGTGCCAAGAGTGACGAATATCGAACTGGAAAACTCACTCGACGCCCCCAGCCAGTGTTCGCCGATCGCGGCCGCGTTCGCATCATTCTCAAGTACAACATCAAGCCCTAGTTTGGCTTGAAGTGAAGCTCCCAACGGCGTTCCCGCCAGTTCCGGAAGATTCGGCAAGCTGAATATCCGGCCTTCCGCGGCATCCATGATCGCGGGGATAGCAAAGCCGAAGGCAAGCGGATCTGCACCGATCTGTTCTTTGCACTCCTCGGCCAGGCCGAACGCCGCCTCGACGACCCTGGTCTCGTCGCTGTAACGCGGCGTTGCCGCTTCCGCCCTATACAATAGACGGCCCTGCCGATCTACGGCAGCGATCCGCAGGTTAGTTCCGCCAAGATCTCCGGCCAGTACGAAATCATCCATATGGTGAAATACTACGGCCGCTTGGGCCGGTCGGCTTCCGGCACGTTGCGGTAAACATCGTCATACTTTGCATAGCCGTCCTTTATGACCGTATCCATCAAGTTGTTCTTATCTACCGTTGTCACTTCGAGCAGGATCGCCGGGACTTCCTTACCGGTGACATTCTTAAACGGCGTGGTCTCGAGTTTTTCCTTCTTTGCAAGCTTGACCGCCGCATCCACAGCACGGCTCGCGAGCGGAATGATCGGCTTATAAATGGTCATCGACTGTTTGCCTTCAGCGATCCGCTGAAGAGCATCGAGCTGGGCATCCTGGCCTGTCACAATGACCTTTCCGGCGAGTCCGCGTTTTTCCAATGCGGAGACGACACCGCCAGCCATCCCGTCATTTGAAACGACGAACGCCTGGATATTGTCATTGTTCTGGGTCAGAGCATTCTCCGCCATCTTCAGGGCCTCTTCCGGTTTCCAGTCAGGAATGAACTGGTCTGCCACGATCTTGATCTTGCCGCTGTCGATCGCGGGCTTGAGAACTTTTAGCTGCTCCTCTTTCATGATCAGGGCGTTGTTATCGCTGCTCGACCCGTAAACCATCGCATAGTTCCCCTGCGGAGCATGCTCAAGAGCATACTCAGCGATCTTGCGGCCGATGACCGGGACCTGGTGCGATATATATAGATCGATCTTATCCGAATCGATCAGGCGGTCGTAGCTAATGACCGGAACATTCTGTTCCTTGGCCCGATCGACAAGCGATGCCGCCTGCGTCGCGTTCTGGGGAGCGATCACCAGCACATCTACGCCCTGCGTCAAAAGATTCTCGACGTCGTTCGCCTGCCGATCGGCACTGTTGTCGGCAACCGTGATCACGCATTCGACGTTGATCTGTTTGCAGTGGGCCTCGAAGGCGTCGCGGTCACGCTGCCAACGTTCTTCTTTAACGGTAGCCATCGAAAATCCGATCTTTGGCTTCTTGCCTGGGTCAGCGGCCGTGCCGCCATTCGTGGAGCTCGGCTGGCCCGCGCCTCCGCCGCACGCGGCAACAAAAAGAGCGGCCAAAATTAGAGCAAC
This sequence comes from Acidobacteriota bacterium, assembly GCA_020846885.1. Taxonomy (GTDB): domain Bacteria; phylum Acidobacteriota; class Blastocatellia; order Pyrinomonadales; family Pyrinomonadaceae; genus OLB17. The sequence goes on from JADLDC010000054.1 coordinate 10,708, forward strand.
AAAACGCGATCTCATAGATAAATTCTCTCCTTGGACTTAAAGGGACTTCCAAATTAAATCAAAAAAATGATTTCACGGCAAAAGCGGCATTGTTAGATGTATGTTGGAGCGTGCAGGTCTTTGCCTTAGTATAGGCTTGAATAGCCTTCTGTGCGGAATTTTCTTTCAATTGACCGTATCTTTGTGCTATAAGTGTTTTCAAAACCAGCGGCACGGGTTGTTACAGCGGGTATTGCTGCGAACGCAAAGGCGTTATCAACATCCTCCTTTTTGTTGACACAAAAGGGGTTTCCGTGCGAGAATTTGTAAGTTCGGCCGATCGGCGATCGAACTGTCGGTAGGTCCATAGTTTATGAAGTTGTTTTCTTTTTCACGTAAGGCGTTCACCGCCTTTACCCTCACTGCGTTTCTTACGACAGCGTCGATGGTTGTACTGGCCGCTCCCGGCCGGATCGTCGCTGAATTGAATGTCACAGGCAGAACACCGGACGGCGAAGCCCCGACGGTTCTCGTTAACGGCGAAACTTCGAGAAGCGGACGCTCGGTCTTTTCTTCTAGCACGGTCTCAACGCCGGACGAGACAATGGCCGTCCTGAGCGTCGGCGGCACGGGCCGAATACAGCTCGCGGCAAACTCGTCAGTCGATCTGGTGTTCGATGACAGGGTCATAGATGCAGAATTGACCGCCGGAACGTTGACGGTTTTAGGCGCGTCAGGTACTGTAAAGGTAAGGACGAACGACGGGAAGGACACGGTATTGAATCCTGGTGAATCGATCTCAGCCGAAGGCAGCAATGGTGCCCGCAAGCAGAGCAGCTCTAAGGACTACACCTGGGTCTGGCTACTGGTCGCGGCCGGTGCGGCAGCGGCGGTCATAGTGGCCGTTTCGTCGGGTGGCGGCGATGATGTCGTTAGTCCGAACCGATAATTCGTGTTTTTGTCACTATTTGAGTGATTTTTACATTGCGGCTTGCCGTAAATGCTTGTATCATAGGAATTGATTCAGGAGGATTAGGATTCATGCTCGCCAAAGATTGTCTTCGGAAGCTGGTCGCTTCGTTCGCAGCGATTGCCGTTTTTTGCGTTTCTTCTTCGATCGCACTTGCCGGAACAAAAGATGTGACCGGTGAGATCACCGTAACTGGTCAGGTTTCAGTTAACGGCCAGAACGCGGTTTCGAATTCTACCATTGTTTCGGGGAGCACTGTTGTGACCGGAGCAGGTTCAAGCGCCATCATTAGCTTAGGAAAACTTGGCCGTATAGAAGTTTTGGCCGACTCCAATATCGTACTTAATTTTGCTGACGATAATATCGTCGCCATCGTTTCGGCTGGTAAATCCAGGTTTGCGACCGCTCCGGGGGTTGCCGCAACCGTTACCACTAAAGATACGACTGTCCTTGCTGATTCGACGCAGGCAGATAACTTCCTTGTTGAGGTCGAGTGTTCACATACCCATGTGGACACCACAGCCGGTGTCGTGACGATGCGTGAAGGCACGGCGGACAAGCAGGTTGCCGCGGGCACATCGGCATCCGCCGGAAACCTCGCGCAGACAGGATGTAAGCCTTGCTTACGGCCGAACTCGGCTCCTCCGGTACCGATCGGCGGATGGCCGTGGTTGATCCTGATCGCCGCGGGCGTCGCCGGAGCTGTTGTATTCTTTGGCGGTAACGATTCTGAACCCGGCGGCGGTACTGTCGTGGTCAGCCCGATTCGTTGATCGATCGAGATCAAAAGCGATCCTTATAATTTTTGAGCCTTGTGCGGGTCATGTTTGTTATGAATATGGCCCGCACTTGTTTTGTGGCGCGTTGCCCAAAAGAGCGGAATGCTCCATCCAAATCGGTTGTCCTGAATTGACTTTTCCGGCCTCGCCTTTTATTTTTGGTATTTTTGCGGAGCACCGCACAATAGTTTTTTTAATTTAGATCGACCTAACATTATGCACATTGCAGTTATAGGTACCGGGTACGTCGGATTGGTCACCGGTGCATGTTTTGCGGAATTTGGCGTTGACGTAACATGCGTCGATGTTGACGTTGACAAGATCGAAAAGCTCAAACAGGGCATCATTCCCATTTACGAACCCGGCCTTGACCAGATCGTCGAAAAGAATCAAAAGGCTGGACGGCTCCATTTCACAACGGAGATCGGTTCCGCCGTCGGGCGGGCTGAGGTAGTTTTTCTTGCCGTTGGCACCCCGCCCAAACCAGATGGCTCGCCGGACATGAGCTATTACCAGCAAGCGGCCAAAGATGTTGCCGAGGCTATGAATGGCTATAAAGTACTGGTAACAAAATCGACCGTACCGATCGGTACCGGCGAATGGCTTCGGAATTTTGTCACCGAAAACCTGAAGACACCAACCGAATTCGGAGTTGCGTCAAACCCGGAATTCCTTCGCGAGGGAGCCGCGATCGACGACTTTATGCGCCCCGACCGCGTGGTGATAGGCAGCAACGAAGATCGTGCGATCGAGGTGATGAAGGAACTTTATCGCCCGCTGTATCTGATCGAAACGCCGATCGTCATCACTTCCCTCGAGGCCGCGGAACTTATCAAATATGCCGCCAATGCCTTTCTGGCGACCAAGATCACATTCATCAATGAGATCGCAAACCTGTGCGATGCGATCGGTTGCGATGTCCACGACGTGGCGAGAGGCATGGGAATGGACAACCGTATCGGCCGCAAGTTCCTTCATCCCGGGCCGGGCTACGGCGGTTCGTGCTTTCCAAAGGACACGCGAGCGCTTACGACAGTGGCCGACCAATTTGGTGTTGAAACGCGGATCGTCGATGCGGTCATCGAGGCCAATGAACGCCAGCGTGACGCCATGCTCGCAAAGGTTGAAAAACTTGTCGGCGATCTGGCGGGTAAAAAACTCGCGGTCCTCGGCCTTTCATTCAAACCCGAAACGGACGATATGCGTGAATCTCCGGCTGCCGACATCATCAATGCGATAAGGGCAAAGGGGTCAGCCGTAAAAGCGTTCGACCCGGTAGCGATGGACGAAGCCAGCCATTGCATTGAAGGGATCGAATTCGCAACGGATGAATACGATGCGATCGAAGGGGCGGATGCCTTGATCATCGTCACCGAATGGAACCAGTTCCGTGCCCTTGATATGCAGAGGGTCAAGTCGCTTCTCAAACAGCCGAAGATCGCTGATCTTCGCAATATCTACGAACCCGCGGATATGCGCGAAATGGGATTCGAATACGTCGGCGTTGGCCGATGAACGTATGACAGGCTGCCTGCCGGCCGAATGATCCGCGAACGATTATGTCACTGACCACCAAATGCCTTGTGACCGGCGGAGCCGGCTTTATCGGTTCAAACCTGGCTGATGAACTTATCAGCCAGGGTGCCAAAGTTACGATCATCGATGATCTTTCGACTGGCTATGTCGAAAACCTGGATGCCATCAAGGGCGACTTTCGATTTGTCCAAGGCGACATCAACGATGAGGCCGCGCTGTCGAATGCGATCGAAGGGGCGGAGATCGTGTTCCACCAGGCCGCTCTGCCCAGTGTTCCCCGCTCGGTCGAAAACCCCGTCGAAACACATCAGGCGTGCGTTAATGCGACATTCAATCTTCTTGTAAAGGCCAGGGATGCGGGCGTTCGGCGGTTTATTTATGCGGCCTCGAGTTCGGCCTATGGCGATCAGGAGATCCTCCCAAAGGTCGAGACCATGCGGCCCGAGCCTCTTTCCCCGTACGCGGCGGCAAAACTTGTCGGCGAGTACTATTGCCGCGTTTTCTTTGAGGTTTACGGGCTCGAAACCTATTCGCTTCGCTATTTCAATGTATTTGGGCCGCGTCAAGACCCGTCGTCAGCCTATTCCGGCGTGATCTCGCGCTTCATTGACGCTTTGATGAAAAACGAAACGCCCATCATATATGGCGATGGTGAACAGACCCGTGATTTTACATATATCGCGAACGTAGTCCAGGCGAATCTTGCCGCTTCGCAGGCTAGCCGAGGGATGGGTGAGGTCATTAACGCAGCAAATGGCGAGCGGATCTCGCTGAATCAATTGCTCTCCGTTCTGATGAAGATCGCTGGACGGCCAGATGCGGACCCAAAATATCTTGAGGCCCGCGCCGGAGATGTCAAACACTCGCAGGCCGACAACAGCCTGGCCGTCGATTATCTCGGCTACAAGAAGCTTGTCGATCTGGAGGAAGGCCTGGTGCGGACAATAGATTGGTGGAAAACAAGCCGATTTGCCCTCTGATCCCTGATCGTCGTTACGCTTCATCACTGGTTCCGAACATTTCGTCACATTTGCGTCGATTTACCGAACGATGGTTGGTACCATCATCAAACTGGCGAAGTTTTGCGCCTTGCGGAACATTCCTGACGCGAATGTCGTACCGCCTGATGAACATGCCCGCGATCGCGATCGGAAAAAAAGAACTCAACCTTTTTACAGACGGCGAACTTATTGATTCGGCTGTCAGCGGACGAAATGAAGGGTTTGAGGAACTGGTACGGCGTTATCAAAAGCCGATCACAGGCTATGTTTTCCGCATCGTAGGCAACTATGAATCGGCGCTGGACGTTGCACAGGAAGTTTTCATCAAGCTCTTCAGTTCCCTCCATCGTTATTCCTCAGACTACAAATTCTCCACCTGGCTTTATCGGATCGCCCACAACGCGGCCATTGACCACCTGCGCCGCAACTCTGTAAATCTTCAAAGCCTCGAAACCGAAAACGCCGACGGCACGTATCAGTTACAGATCGAAAGTTCGGCCCGCTCGCCCGAAAAGGATCGTGAGATCAGCGAGTGGCGGACCGAGATCGGGCAGGTCATTAAACTTTTGCCGGATGCCTACAAGCAGCTGATCCTGCTCAGGCACGCCAACGACCTCAGCTACGACGAGATCGCGGAAGTCACGGGCCTGCCGCTCGGGACAGTCAAGAATAGGCTGTTTCGGGCACGGGAAATGATGCGTCAGATCATGGTCGAGCGAGGTTTCGACGGTATGTGACCTGATCATCGCCGGGTGCGTCAGGTGGAAAGGATCTCTTCAAAACAAACATGTCCGAGCGGCGAGATCGCGGCCTACGTTGACGGCGAATTGTCTGCCGAGGCTGAAACTGCGCTTGAACGGCACGTTGGCCTGTGCGAAAGCTGCTCTCGTGACCTTCGGGACCAGCGGCAATTCCTTGCGGCCCTTACTGCGTCGCTTGACGATGCAAGATCAATGCGGCTGCCTGCAGATTTCAGCCGGCGTGTTGTTGCAAATGCAGAGAGCACGGTGGCGGGCGTGCGGCGCCCAAACGAACTACTGGCGGCCGTTTGCATTGCCTCAGCGTTATTACTATTTTCACTCTTCGCCTTTGGTGGAGAGGCCTTCACCATCGCATCTACGGCAGCTTCGGTCGGACAGCGAATTCTTGCACTCGGCCTCTTTTTTCTCAGGCTGGCCGGCGGCTTCGTTTTCGCCCTTGCGGTAATATCGCGCTCACTCGCCTCATCCTTCGATCCGGCCGTTGTGATCGTATCGGTTGGCATGTTTATTTCAGCCGCTATCGCGTTCTCTGCATTCCGACATCCTTTGCGGCGGCGGAGCACGTAGAAACTCTAAAAGGCTTATGAACGATACGTTCTCCTCACGCTTTCATACGGCCCGCCCGGTTCGGCAAGTTTCGCCCGCCGGAATGATACTTATTCTCATTGTTCTTCTTTTCACAGCCGGCTTCGCGTTCGGGGAAACTCAGTCGATCGCAGAGTCTGATCAGAACACCCTCGTAATTGATTCTTCTCCTGACATGGAGATCATCTCGTTCTCAAAAAAGGTGATCGTCAAGCAGTCTGCTAAAGGTGTCCTCGTTTTCGGCAACGATGTTGAGATACACGGCCGCGTCGAGGGCGACGTTGCGGCGGTCGGCGGATCCGTGATCCAGAAGAACGGATCATTTATCGGCGGCGATGTGATCGTTTTTGGGGGCAAGTACGCGCCCGAATCGGATCAGGCCTTGCGTGGCGAGAACAAGCAGACCATCATCTACGCGGCATACGAAGAAGAATTTCAAAAGTATGCCCGCGACCCTTTCGCGATCTTCTCGCCATCCTTCACCCTGGCGTTTTTCGCGCTGCGGGTCGTGCTGCTTCTCTTTTGGTTCCTGATCTCGCTTGCGCTGACCACGATAGCACCCGGAGCGGTAAGCCGCGCGGTTGCACGTATTAAGCTTTCTTCGGCCAAGGTCGTTGCATTAGGATTTTTCAGTTTTGTCGGGATGAATATCCTGCTGTTCAGCGCATTGAATGTTCTGCCAAATTACTTGAATGCGGTACTGGTCGGTATGGCCCTGCTGACCCTTGCACTTGCTTATGTTTTCGGGCGTGTCGCGATGCATGCAGCGCTCGGAAAGCTGATCCAAAAGTATTTTCTTTCTGAACGAAACACGTCTGAATCTCTGGCCGTTCTGCTTGGAGTAACGGCTTGGACCATCCTTCTCTCGCTCCCGTATGTTTGGATCTTTGCACTCCTCGCCTTGATCTCGGCGGGCATCGGGTTGGTCATTACCGCTCGTCGTCCAACCGCGTGGAAAAGTCGCTAAAACCGCATCTGCTTACCTGACAAATCTTTACATTTAAATCCGAACTTAAAGTATAGAATCTACGTCTTACAGTTGATGGCCGATCTCCGGCCATTGGCCCTGAAAGTTTATTGACCAAGCGAAACGTATATTGCCATTGTCATGCGTAACCGTATTTATACCTTATTTGCGTTCATCACTATCACTGCCTGCGCCGTTGTTTTGAATGGCCAAACGCCGGGCAATGTAAAGCCCAGCCTTATTGCCGGCGATGTGGTCTTGGTCCAGCCGGGCAAGATCGTTTTCACTACAAAAGATGGTGAAATGTCCGCGACCCTTTCCGAACAGACCGAATTCAAGAAGATCCCGCCGGACAACCGCAAAATGAGCGCCGCTGTTCCGGCGGCATTGGACGATATCGAAGCCGGTGACAAGATCGTTGTCAGCGGATTTCCGGCAGATGACAAGAAAAGTGTTCCGGCGCGGACCGTTTACCTAATGTCAAAGTCTGAACTTGCCGCCGCCAAAGCAAAAGAATTGGAAAAATGGCGAACACGCGGCATTTCGGGCAGAGTAACGGCCGTTGACCCGGCAACCGGCCAGATCTCGATCGATGTGACATCGCTTGGCTCGACCACAAAGGTGGTCCTTACGCCAAAAGAACAGGCGAAATATCTTCGCTACGCCCCAAATTCGGTTGCCTACAGCGAGGCGCTTCCGAGCAAGTTTGCCGATGTTGCGGCAGGCGATATGCTTCGGGCCGTCGGGGACCGCAGCGCCGACGGAGCAAGTTTTGCTGCTGAAGAGATCCTGACCGGAGCTTTCCAGACGCACGCGGGGACGGTGAAATCTGTAGATATCGCAAAGAATGAAGTGGTCATTACTGAGCTTCAATCCAAGAAAGACGTAACCGTGTCGCTCGGCTCAGCGTCAATGATGAAGAAGTTCCCTGAGCAAATGGCCCAGATGCTTGCGGCCCGCCAGTCGGGTGGTGAGCAGGCCGGACCAGGAGCACCAGCAGCCCAGGGCGGCCAAACCCCGCCGCGAATGGGCGGCGGACAGGGCGGACAGGCACCTGGGCGAATGAATGGCGGCCAAGGCGGGCCGGGTGGCGGGGCCAGAGGCGGCATTGACGAAATGCTGGACAGGTTTCCGAATGTGACCGCGGCCGACCTTAAGGTTGGGGACATGATCGCTGTCTCGAGTTCTAAGTCATCGACGCCCGATCATATTACCGCGATCAAACTGTTGGCCGGTGTCGAGCCTTTTGTGCGAATGGCCCAAATGTCTGCCGCCGGCGGAAGATCACGCGGCCCTGGGTCTCAAAGCTTGAGCATCCCCGGCCTTGACGGCGGATTTGATATGCCATAGAACTTTTTGTTTTATGCCCGATGGAACTGGGCCTTTTTCCGAATAGTTCCTGCTTTATTTAATTACTCTGTTTGAAGGTTATACTTGTGATGAAATTATCCAGACTTTTCATTGTGAGCGGGCTGATTGCATTATTTTTCAGCGTCCCGGCTCTCGCACAGCAGAACGGATCACTTACCGGCCAGGTAGTTGATTCGCTCGGCGCGGTCGTCGTTGGAGCTTCAGTCACCGCCGTTTCCGGCACCGGTGCTGAAAAGACAACGACCAGCAATACAAAGGGCGAATACAACATAACCGGCCTCGCCCCAGGCAAATACACGGTCCGTGTTTCGGCACCGAAATTTGCTCTATATGAGAACACCGAGGTAGAGGTCGCTGCCGCTCAGAAAACTGAACTTATTCCGGTTATGACGGTGTCCGGTGTTGAGGAGCAGGTTGAGGTCTCCGGCGACACGGGCGTATCGACCGATCCGGCAAACAACGCGGGGGCAACCGTCCTGAAGGAAAAGGAACTCGAAGCATTACCGGACGATCCGGATGAACTTGAGGCGGCCCTGCAGGCTCTTGCCGGCCCGGCGGCGGGCCCGAACGGCGGCCAGATCTACATTGACGGGTTCACCGGCGGCCGCCTTCCCCCAAAAGAGGCGATTCGTGAGATCCGAATAAACAACAATCCGTTCTCGGCGGAATACGATCGGCTTGGCTTTGGCCGTATAGAGATCCTGACCAGGCCGGGTACTGAAAGATGGCGTGGAAATCTGTTTGGAAGTTTCAACGACGAAAGCCTTAATTCGCGCAACCCTTTCGCCCTTAACCGTGCACCGAGCCAAAGGCGTTCGTTCGGAGGCAACATCTCCGGGCCGATACAGAAGGGGAAATCATCCTTTTTTGTCGACATCAACAATCGTGACGACGACAGCAACACCGTTGTCAACGCCCGCATTCTCGACAGCAATCTTAACGCGGTACCCTTCACTGAAGAATTCCAGGTACCAAGCCGCAGGTTTTCGATAAGCCCGCGCCTTGACTATGCGATAAACCAGAACAATACTCTTGTGGCCCGCTACAGCTTCTCGCGTTCGTCCTCGGAAAATCAGGGTATCAGTACGTTTTCGCTGCCTTCGCGTGCATACGAAACCAAGAGCACGTCCAACGAACTCCGCCTGACAGAGACGATGATCATCAACGCGACTACGGTCAACGAGACGCGTTTCGAATACAGTTGGGACAAGCGTGATCAGGTCGGCGACAACTCGATACCAACGATTTCGGTATCGGAAGCATTTACCGGCGGCGGTGCGCAGATCGGGCTCAGCTTTAACGACACGAAGACGTGGGAACTGCAGAACTTCACGACCACCTCGGTGGGGCCAAACGCTCAGCATGGATTGAAATTTGGAATCAAGCTGCGAAATTCTTCTATCAACGACCGCTCGGAGAATAACTACGGCGGAGCGTTCACGTTTGCCGGAGCACAACCGGTGACCAGTCCGGCGGGCTGCTTTCCGGGCGAACCTGGCTGTACAGTTGTTCAGCCGGCCGTCTCGCCGCTTGACCAGTACCGTGAGCGGATCCTCGGGAATGCAGACCCGCGCTTTTTCCCAACCCAATTCACTATCACTACCGGCCAGCCGCTTCAGTCGGTTTCTCGGACAGACCTCGGGCTATTTGTAACCGATGACTGGCGCGTAGATCCGAGCCTTACTCTAAGCTTTGGACTGCGGTACGAGAACCAAACGAATATCAGCGACAGCAACGACTTTGCACCAAGATTCTCGTTCGCGTGGTCACCGGGAGCCGGCGGCGCTAAGGCCCCGAAAACAGTATTCCGCGGCGGCTTCGGCCTATTTTACGACCGTTTGAGCGAAAGCCTGACCATGAGCGCTCTTCGCTTCAATGGGACGAACCAGATCAACCTGGTCGTCAGCGCAAACGACCCTGATCCTGTCCGCCGTGCGGCAGCGATCGCTCTGTTGGGCCAGCCGGTATTTTCATTGAACGGCGTCACGAACGTCCCGACAGGTGCTCAGATATTGGCGGCCCTGCCGCAGTCCAACACTATCCGGCAGATCGCACCAGACCTAAAATCGCCGATGATGATGCAGGGAGCATTCGGCGTTGAACGCCAACTGCCCTGGCAGACGACCATGTCGGCGACGTTCGTTTCGTCGCGGACCTACAACGTACTTCGATCGAGGAACATAAACGCCCCGATCTGTCCTGACCAGTTTGATTGTTCGAACGCACCGCGGCCTGATCCTACGGCGGGTGCGATCTATCAATACGAATCGACTGGAACTTTGGACCAGAACCGCCTAAGCGTGAACATCAGGAATATGTCCAGCCGGCGATTCTCGCTGTTTGCTAATTACAACCTCGGCTTTTCTCGCAGCACCAGTGACGGGTCCGGCAGTTTTCCTGCCTATTCATACGATCTGAGCGACGAATGGGGCCGTTCCTCGTCAGATGTTCGCCACAACTTTGTTGTCGGCGGCAACATCAACGCTCCGTGGGGCTTTTCGTTCAGCCCGTTCATCATGCTCAACAGCGGGCGTCCGTTCAACATCACCACCGGACAGGACTTGAACGGCGATCTGCAGTTTAACGAACGGCCGACCTTTGGCCAATTGGCTGCGGCGTGCTCTTCGCACAACCTGTCGGCATCATGGTGCGATGTTTCCGGTGAGGACGCCAATCAGATCATTCCCCGTAACTGGGGCCAATCGCCGAGTTCGTTCACGGTAAATATGCGTGTCTCGCGGAACTTCGGTTTTGGCAAGACGGCTGAGCGTGCCTCCGGCGGCGGCCAGGGCGGCGGCGGTGACCGACGCGGTGGCGGCGGCTTTGGCGGCGGCGGACGCGGGATGATGATGGGCGGTTTCGGCGGCAATAACCGCAAACCGTACAACCTGAACCTCAGCATCAACTTCCAGAACCTTTTGAACACCGTCAACCTGGGTGCACCGGTCGGAAACATCCTCTCGGGCCGTTTCGGCCAGTCAACCGGGACAGGCGGCGGTTTCGGCGGCTTTGGCGGCGGCGGCGGTTTCGGCGGCGGCTCATCTGCCGCTAACCGAAGGATCGAGCTCTCCGCAAGATTTAGTTGGTAACTTTCCTCCATTGCGGTATATTTAGGAAGCCTGCGGACGGGCTTCCTATTTTTTTTTGGAGCGGAAGTTGGATGTTGAAATACTTTTCCAGGCCTTTGCTTTTGATTCTGCTGTGTGTTCTTGTCACTGCCGCTCAGCCTGCCGCGCCGGCCGAAAGGCCGTATGCCGCCGAGATGAAGCTGGCCGCGCTTGCGCTTGCTGCTCACGGCGGTGATAAGCTGCGGAACATGAGGACGCTGGTCGTCAAGGGCTCGGTTGACGTAACGACCTCGGCCGCGGCCCAGGCGTTTCCGGCTAGCTTTGTGACCATCTTTTCCGGTGACAAATATCGGCTCGAAATCGCAAATCCGTTTCAGCCGCTTAAGCAGATCTATGACGGCACGCAAACCACCTCATCCGTCCGCGGCGGGTTCACGCTGCCTCCAATAAACCGGCTTGGGTATCCTATGCTGCAGCAATTCGGCAGGCAGGGATTTGTGATCACGCCGCTGCCTGAGGATAAGAAAAAGCGTAAGGGATTTAGAATGACATCGCCCGAGGGCTATTCCACCGACTTCTATCTTGATGAAAAGACAAACCGGATCAAGGGTTACGACGCCAGCTATACAATTAACGAACGTGCCGTTACCACGTCGGTTGAGATCGAGAAACTCCGCGATGTCGAAGGCGTTCTGGTGCCCGAGAAATATGCGCAAAGGTTCGATACTGAGCAAATAACGATCTACGCAAATTTTAAGGCGAAAGAGATTTTGGTGAATTCAGAAGTTCCGGACGCTTACTTCAAGATCGCTGAGAACCGATAGAGCGGCGGACCGTTTCCGGCGGGCTGCTTCCCTTTCGTGATATTCGTGTCTTCATTTCGCTAGTTTCGTGGTAATGGACGAAGATCCATCCCGCGAAATCCACGAATCAAGACATGAAAATTCACGACGGCCTATCGCCAGCCTAAGGCGGCGAGCCCGGCGGGCGCGGCGACATCGTCAAATGTCAACGAGTTTGCGGGAATATTCAGCCCGACCTCTTCCGGCCGGAGGACCTGTAACGCCCGCCCAAGAGATTCTGCCGAGATCTCACGGATCTTTGCCGGGACCAGTCCCTTTCCGATCAATAATATTCTTTCGAGCAGTTTGTCGCGGCTGTCGGCCGCAAAGCGATCGTTGTAAAACATCAATAGCCGATAGATCTCATCATCGCGTTCCGCGGGCGAGCAGGTAACGCTGCGGATGACCGCCGGATCACCCGAACGCATCAGGATCGCACTAAACCCGTCACTCTGCGCGCTGATCAGCATCGAATCGGCCTTTTCTGAATCGGCGGAGATCCATCTTGATTCGCTTAAGGCCCGCGGCAGCACTAAACCCGCCTTCCAGCCGAACCTTTCGAATATGGTCTCATACTCGTCGATGACGGAAAGCTTCACCGCCGAGGCAAAATAGCGGGAACGGCCTTCGCGGTCGGCCGGCATCTTGTGCCGCGTTATTCGCATTTCCGCGGCGGCGGCACCGAATGTCTGTTCCGCCTTCCAATCAAGTATCTCCTCGGATTCATCCTTACCGGACGATCCGCTTTCAAGCGTCAAGATCGCCGATCGAGCGGTATTGCTCGGCAGTGAAACAGACCAGCTTTTCTGCCCAAGCAACCCGGCCGAGGTCACAGCTTCTTCAAGCAGTACTGCAAGCTCATTCCGATTCGATATGTTCCGTTCCAGAAAACTGGGCACGAGAAGCCCGGCCGGCAATTCAACGGCCGCGGCCTGTTTGATGCCGAACATCCCGCGGCCTTCGCGGTGCAGGCTTAGGGCGGTTACGCTCTCCTTCTCAAGGCCGATCGCGGCCTTCGGGTACGTTGGTTGTGTTAGAAAAGATAACATCAAACTTTCGTACGACAGGCTGTCATCCTGTCGATCCATGCACAAATGACGGTCAAACGCTAATACTCCGAATAGGCCTTCCCTTCTGAATCAACGCCGTCGGACGTGCTCTTTACATCTGTCATTCCAGCCTCGGCCGTCTCCGATGTAGAATCCGTCTCCATCACCTCGCGCCATTCGTCCTTTTCGGTCATTGGGTCGATCGGACGTTCGCGAAGGTATTTGGCCGTGACCAGATCGTCAACGGTTTGCGGCGGCTTGCCCTTGTCGGCGCTGTATTGATCGATGGCACGGCGCATTTGCCAAAGATTTTCTTTCAACACGGTCTCGCGGGCGTTCTGCATCGCCTTTTGATACGACGGAACCGCCACCGAGATGAGGATGATGATGATGAACATCGCGATCATCAACTCAAGCAGCGAATAGCCCAACTGACGGCGTTTCGTGCGGGCACGAACGCCTTCATCTACGGCCGCATTGTTTCTTAGCTTCAGCCTGTCCATTCTACCAATCACTATATTTCGTTCCGTCAAGTGCGGTCTCTGTTGACGATGAACGGATATCCCAAACATTAATGCCGTCCCAGCTGCCTTCATCATCGCCAGTCTGGTACGACGACCGCAGTTTCCAATCTGATTCACCGGTTATCGGATCGACCGGCAGATGCCGCAGGTACACCTTCGTCTTTTCATCAAGCTGGTTCATCTCGGTCGCCTGGACATTGCTGTTCGGGCCGCCGGCCGTAAAACTCATCCCGCGGTCGCGGACCGCGACGCCTTCGGTAAGTGTTTCCAGCGTCGGCGGATAGCGGTCAAGGTTCTCGCTGTCGAAGATCGTGCAGTCGTCTATCACCACGCGGCTTCGCGGATCGGTCGGTATCGAAAAGGCCCGCCGCGTCGGCTGGACCTGGTCTATCGCTCCGATCCCTTGCGGGCATGACCCGTTCGTGTCGCGCTTAAATTCGTCTATCGCCGACCGTACCTGCCTGAGCGTTTCGCGCAGCTTTAGCTCCTTTTGCCGCCTGGCAGCGTTCTGCGCAAGCGGGATCGTGCCCATGATCACAATGGCAAGGATGGAAAGCGTAATGATCAGCTCAAACAATGAGAATCCGCGTTCCCGAATTTTCTTTAACTCCCTCAACATTGCCAACCAATAAATGAAAAACGGCTTCCGTTTCGCGGCATTCGTGTCTTCTTTCGTAAGCTTCGTGGTTCGGTTTCTTGCACGACCACCAGACACTTCAAATTCTAAAATTCAGGAACCCGGAAACCTGTAACAAATAATTTGCAAGTAGTTTCTTGCCGATCGCTTTTCCTTTGTGCTCTTTGTGTCCGCCCTTTGCGACCTTTGTGTTAACGATTTTTTTACCACAAAGATCACAAAGGTCCAGACACAGAGGACACAAAGGTACTTGCGGCTTATTCGTTATAGTCCGCCAGCTAAAACTTCAACGCTACGTTCTTCCCGTCCGGGGCGACAAAGCTGATCACGTCCTTTTCAAAAGCAAGCTCGACCTTGCCGTTCGCCAGCGCCTCGACCTCGACAATGGCGATCACGCCCGACGGAGCAAGGACCGTGCCCGTGGGCAGAGCAAGCGAAACGAACATCTTGCCGTCGTTGTTTATGAACGGAGCAACCGGTGTCGCCACGGCGCCTGGGCCAAAGATATCGCCCATTGCGATCGACCGGATAGCAAGTTTCTTTGCGTCAAACCGCAGCCCGAGCACGGCAGACCGGAAAAGGGCCGTCCCGTTTACCGAAACCGGTATTTTCACCTTTTCGCCGCGCTTCAGTTCAGGAAGCGATGCGGGAAGCACCAGCTCGGATATCGGTTTGGCCGTCGGCTCAGCCTTAACCTCTTCTGGAATGCCCAGCGTTTTCACGGGTTCGACAGAAGCGGGCGTCGGAGCGGCCGGATTTGACGTATCCGATGTCTTTGTCATCTCAAGCGTTTTTACGCCTGAATCTATCGGTTTTACATTCAAGCTACCCACAACGGGTGGCGTAGCTGCAGTATTCTCAGCGACATTTGTGCCTGAAACCTTAGCGGCCTCGGTGTTTGCCGATGTCGCGCTTGATCTTACATACGCCGGAGCTTCCTGGTCAGGAAGCTGGACCTCGATATTGGTCGGGTTTCGGCGGGCCAGGGCAAGCATCTCTTCGCGCTCTTCCTCAATTACCATTGCCTCAAGCGAACCCGAGGTCGGCGTTTGCAGGCTGCCCGTCGGCCGTTCGATCTCGTCCTCAGGCGTAATGGCGGGAGCACGGATAACCCGTGGGGTGATCGCGATAACAATATCAACTTGCCGGTTGTCCTTTGTAGGCGCTGTGAACAAACGTCCGAGTATCGGAATAAGGCCAAGTATCGGCAAGCCGGTGCGGCCGTTCGATTCAGTGTTCTGCGCCACGCTGGCCAACAGGAGGGTCTTGTTGTTCTGGATACGGGCAGTGCCTGTGATCTTGCGTTCGATAAACACTGGCTGGTCGGTCAAGGCGCCTGAGATGTCCTTGGACTCGATGTCCATCGTCACCTGCACGTCCTGGTTCGGAAAGACAAGGGGTTTGAATTTTAGAGTCAGGCCGACCTGCTCATAATTGTAAACGTCGCCCAGGAAATTGTTATTCCCGTTCTGATTCCCGCTGTTGCCGATCGGTGCGAACGTAGCCGTTCTTACGGGAACACGCTGGCCGATCCGGGCCGACGAATCTTCATTGTTGAACGCATGGATCTGCGTCGATGCAACAAGCCGGGTATTATTCTTTTGCTGAAGTGCCGCAAGCGAGCTGGCAGGCAAGCCAAGCGCAACACTTGACAGGCCCAGGCCGGCCCACTTCATCGCACCCGTTATAATGCCCTGGCTGCCGCCCGTGTTGAGCAGCGAAATGCCGCCGCCGCCAAGGTTACCCAATGAATCTTTTGTGCCGATCTGGTTGCCGAACTGAAGCAGATCGTTCTTGTTCACTTCATAGATCGCAACATCCATGACGACCTCGGCCCGGTCTTTGTCCAGCGATTGAATAAGCTTTCCGATCAGGGCAATATTCTCTGCCGTGTCGCGGACCGTAATGCTGTTTGTGGCCGCATCTTCGAGAACGATGGTCTGGCTGCGGCCCGGTTGGGCGGGGATCGCCGCTGTGACAAGGGCCTTAACATCCTTCGGGCTTGCGTTTGCAAGATAAAATGTCCGCAGAACGAGCTGCTGAAAATTGACACGCCTCAAGCCGTCCGCAACCAAAATGGTCCGCGGCCCGACCTTCTGAAAGAAAAGATTCTCCTGCAGGAAAATATAATCAAGGGCTTTGGCCGACGTGACATTCTTCAGATCGATCCGGCACGTACGGCCCTCAAGCCGTGAGCCCTGATCGAAGAGGACGTTGAGATCAAGGTCCTTAGCCAATTCCTTGATGATGTATTGCAAATTGACCCCGCCCGGAAACGGCACCTGGCGGATCTGCTCAAGCTTTTGCGGTATGTCGCCTTTACCGGGCGTTGCCGGCGGAGTATAGCTGGTCTGCACCAGCTTGACCTTGCCATCGTTCGCCGGTTTCGCCGTTTTGCCGGCGCCGTCCACCATCTCCTGTTGAAGCCGAAGCATCCGCGCCATCTCGGATTTGGCGAGCTCGTTCACCGGGTCATAGGCGTACGCCTTTCGAAACGCAATGAAGGCTCCCTCATAGTCCTTTTCAGCCGCCGCGACATTTCCCTTTTTCATGTACATCTGCGACGCATTAAAAAGGGCGCGCTGCAGATGCAGGCGGTATTCCGGGTTCTTTGGGCTGTCGGCAACCGCAAGGGCAAAGGCCTCGGCGGCCTGGTCCCACTGTTCCGCGGCTTCGTGCTTCATTCCTTGCTTGAAGTACTTTTTCCCGTCGCCGATGGCAAGCACCGCGGTGGGCGAAAGCATCGCAAAGACAAGCATGGCCGTTAGCATGACTCGGACGTGCATTGATCGTTTCATAATTTCAATAAGTGATCGGCTTTTCGTGGTGTCAATTGCTGATTACAAGAGCTTACACGCCGCGAGGTTTGCAAAGTTCCAAAAACATTAAATGTCCGGGGAACCGCGCGGTGCGGCAACATAGATTTTCGTATTTAGCCGCCGGAAATGCAAGCTTTTTCGTTTCGAATTCGGGTTTTGTCCTGCGAGGGAGAGAGGCAGAGGATATTTTTAGCCGCTGATGTGTTGGAACTTTCGATCGCGGATCACGGATCGCGGATCTACGCAGCCTCGGCTTTTAATATCCTTCGCCGAAGGTAATCCAATGCCGCCTGGCTTGAACGCCAGCGGATCAGGTATCTGTCGCCCGGAAATGTGAATCGCAGGGAGCGGGTCCCGTCGACGTCTGCATAGCCGATAAATACAGTGCCTACAGGCTTTTCCTCAGTGCCGCCGTCCGGCCCGGCAATACCTGTGACTGCAATGGCATAGTCCGACGCGGCACGTTCACGCATTCCGCGGGCCATTGCCTCGGCCGTTTCGGCACTAACGGCCCCATGTTGGGCAAGCGTCTCTTCAGACACGCCAAGCGCGCGGATTTTTGCCTCATTGGAGTATGTGACCGCTCCTTCGAGGAAATAGGCCGATGAACCCGCAACATCGGTCAAACGCATGCCGATAAGGCCCCCGGTGCAGCTTTCAGCAACCGCCAGGGTCTTTCCGCGCTCCTTCAGCATTGCGCCGACGACCTCTTCCAGCGTCTCGCCATTGGTCGCAAAAACCGCGGGCCCAAGTGCGTCAGCGATCTTTTCCGCCAATTCCAGAAGCGCATTATCTGCCTCTTCCTCGTTCTCGGACCGCGCCGCCAGATGCACTTCGATCTCGCTCTTGCTGAACAGGATCGACGTTTGCACGGACGGATATGTCTTATAGATAGGGGCGATCCTTTCATCGACCGCCGATTCGCCGATGCCCGACACACGAAGCAGGCGGCGCTTGACCAAAACGCCGCCGGCCATTGCACGTACTTTTGCCGCGACGAGATCTTCGTACATCGGCTGGTTCTCTTTCGGCGGGCCAGGCAGTACGACCAGAAGCTTGCCGTTCGCCTCAGTCATCATACCTGCCGCCGAGCCATTCGGGTTAGGCAATACTTCCGCCTGGTCGATGATATATGCCTGCCGTTTATTTATCTCAGGCATCTCGCGGCCCCATCGCCTGAATCGCTCGCGCAGCACCGTCTCAAGTTCGGCATGATAGACCAACTGGCGGCCGATCGCCCGGGCCGAGACCTGACGCGTGACATCATCTTCGGTCGGCCCAAGCCCGCCGGTCGTGATAACTATGTCCGATCGCTTAATGGCGTCGCGGATAGTTTCTTCAAGCCGTTCTTCGTCGTCGCCGACGATCGTCTTGAGCTTTAACTCAACGCCCGCCTCATTCAGCTTTTGCGTAAACCAAAGGCTGTTGGTATCCATCCGTTCGGGCGTAAGAAGTTCGGAGCCAACGGCAATTATTTCTGCGGATAACATAGATCGTTTAATAGCTGCCGCTATTTGCCGTAGATCTCGACAACCGGCTTCCCTTCCTTATTGATATAGGCCCGATACATTCCTTCTGAATTGAATGAGATGCCAATATTGCCAAACTTGTCCATGGCGATCACACCGCCGTCACCGCCGAGGCCCTGGAGCTTTCGTTTGACGACCAAATCGGCCGCCGCCTGAATGGGCAGGGCCCTATACTCCATCAACGAACTGATATCGCGTGCCACCCCCAAGCGGATAAAGTATTCGCCCCAACCGGTTCCGGAGACGCCGCACGTTTGATTGTTGGCATACGTCCCGGCACCAATTATCGGAGCATCTCCGACACGGCCGTATTTCTTGTTCGTCATTCCGCCGGTCGATGTGCCCGCGGCGATATTGCCGTCCTTGTCCAGCGCAACGGCCCCGACCGTTCCGAATTTATTGTACGGTAGTTCGGCCGCTTCCCGACGCGACACGGATTTTGGTTTCTGGCCTTGTGCTTCAGGTTTTGAACTTTTGTCCTTTTCTTCCTTGAGTATCAGCTGCAGGGCATCCCAGCGCGGCTGTGTCCAGAAATATTTCGGATCGACCAATTCTATCTTTTGTTCGGCCGCGAACTGCTCGGCCCCATCGCCGATCATCATCACGTGCGGGCTTTTTTCCATTACGGCACGGGCAAGCGTGATAGGGTTTTTTACCCTATGCACTCCGGCGACCGCACCCGCCGCAAGCGTTTTGCCGTCCATGATCGAGGCGTCAAGTTCGTTCTTGCCGTCATGCGTAAACACAGCTCCCTTGCCGGCGTTGAACAGCGGCGAGTCTTCCAAAATGCGGATCGCGATCTCAACCGCATCAAGCGCCGGCTTCCCGGCCTGCAATGCCTTGTAACCCGCAAGCACGGCCTCTTCCAATTTGTCGCGGTATGCCTTTTCCTGCTGCGGCGTGAGCGAGCCCTTTGCGATAACGCCCGCCCCGCCGTGGATGATAAACCCAAGCCGCGGATTCTGCGGCCCTTGAAGCTGAATTATCTCGGCCGGTGCCGGCTTTTGTGCCGGCGCGATGCTCGGCAGTACTGTTATGACAAGAAGCAGAATGGCCAGATAGTTTTTCATAAAAATTATTGCGGGAGCGTATCTTCCGCGGGTCAAATGCCAACGCGGACTAAGCGGCCGCCTTTAGTTCCTTAAAGCCCAACACCTTACGCAGCACCGGGCTTTTGGCCAGCAGAAAGCCTTCCTCGACGGCCCAGGGCGAAAGTTCGCATGACGAATCAGCTATTGAATCCAGAAAATCGTCCCAAGCGATCCATTCGACCTCGGCGACCTCATGCGGGTTTATCGAAGGTTCCTGATCTGTCACGCCGACCAGCACCGGACAGATCTCATTCTCAACGACGCCGTCCTTCTCTGCCCGATAGCGAAAATGCGGCAGTGCAATGTGGAGTTCAACATTTCGCAGCCCAAGCTCGTACCCGAGTCTTCGGGCGGCTGCCTGCTCTGTCCGCTCATTCAGCATCGTATGGCCGCAGCAGGAGTTGGACCAAACACCCGGCCACGTAAGCTTGCCAAACGCTCTTCGCTGCAGCAGCAGTTCGCCCTTCGAGTTAAAGAGGAAGACCGAGAACGCCCGGTGCAGCTTTGTATCCGCATTGTGCGTTTCCGATTTTCGTGCTGTCGCCAGCGGGTTATTTTCCTCGTCCACCAGCACGACCATTTCATCGAAAGCGTAGTACGAGCGCCTGTACCAAAGGTACATCGCGATCGCGCATCCGCCGCCGATCGCCGCCGGAATTCCAAGGCCGGCAACGGCCGCCAATGCCGTCCAGAAAAAAATGATAAAGAACGCGCTCGACCCGATCTGCACCGGCGGCGGCAGCATTGGCCGAAAATGGCTGATAGTGAACTCGGTTATTAGTGAACCGACCATCCCCACAACGACCCAACCCAGGAAATTCAGTGCCGGTACGCCGTAATAAACGCCGCCGCCTGTATAACTCCAGAAACCCAGAGTGACCGCGCCAGGGTCGAGTACGAGATCGAACGCCAAAAGAAGAAAGGTCGAGAACAGAATGCGTCGCCGCCGCGAAACGAACAGATCGCGGGCAGCCGTGTATGAGCAGAGCATCAACGGCGTCCACGCAAACGCGATCGTCCACGGAACAACGCCAAACAATTTATAACCAAGATTGCCTGAATACCCGATGTGTCCGTATGGGAATCCGGTATATACGGCCAAGATCTCGGCGGCAACGGCGTATATGCCGAGAATAGCAACGAGTTTCGCCGCGTCGCGCCATCCGAGCCACAATTTCAATGCCCAAAATGACGGGACCGCAAAAAGCAGCACATTTATCGACGACAACACATTCGCCCAACGCGGCATCTCGACCCTGGTCATAAAGACCGCTCCCGATGCGAGCAGCACCAGCACGATGGCCGTAAAAATGCTGATTCTGGAGGTTTTTAACATCCTTGTAAAAGTATTAGCCGCAGAATAGCGCGGATGGCCGGTCAAGATCGGAAGAAGGCCCCGTCAAAATCCCTCATTTCCCGATCGGCTCCAGCCGCGAAGATCCGCGGCAAAAACTTCTTCCACACTATCCCATTGAGTTCAAATAATCGCGCACCATTTTCATATCTTCCCACGTATCGCGTTTTTTGTGCGGGTCGCGAAGGAGATATGCCGGGTGGAACGTAGGCATTACCTTAACGCCAAAATAATCCTGAAACCTACCGCGGACCTTTGTGATGCCGTCTTTGGTATCAAGGAGATTGTGCAAGGCCGTGTTGCCCATCACGACTATCACCTTTGGTTTGATCACTGCTATCTCGCGGAGCAGGAACGGCCGACATGTGTGTGCCTCGGCCAGCGTCGGGGTCCGATTTCCCGGCGGGCGGCAGCGGTTGATGTTGCCTATCGCCACTTCTTCACGCGTCATCCCTATCGCCTCGATTATCTTGTTCAAGAGCTGGCCGGCCCGGCCAACGAACGGCTCACCTTGTTTGTCTTCATCCGCACCGGGAGCCTCGCCAATGAACATCAGGTCGGCATTAAAATTTCCGGTCGTCTGAACGATCTGCGTCCGCCCTTCAGACAGCGGGCACCGCGTGCAGTTCCCAATGTCCGCCCAAATATCCGCCATTGTCTCGACGGAATCAGCACGAGTCGGCGTGGTCTCGCCAATCGGCAATTCACCAATCGAAGGATTCGCCGTCGTCTCCGTCGATTCTTTCGCTTTTGTCATATCATTGTCAGGAGCCGTCAGTCGATCAGTATCAACACCCGATGCGGCAGTCGGTTTTCGTTTTGAAAGCGAAGGAAGCGCCGCCAACCTGGCACCGGCCCTCGGCACGGCGGCCGGAGCCGGCAGGTCAGAACTACTAGCATTTCCGGGGTGTCGAGTCTCGATATAGCCGGACGTTGATCTGATATCAGGCGCCGCACCGCCCGCTAACGCAGGTGGTACTGACTTGGCCGCGACGCTCCGGGATCTCGTATTGGCAGCGGAGAGTTGCGGCAGATCTACGTTCAGCGCCTCAACCCCAAGCTCCTGCAAATACAGGACGTGTTCCTTTACATCGGCTATTAGTTCAGCTATTTCCAGATCTCGCGGCATTGGCAGGATTCGATCTTCGCAAATTTATTATTTCATCCAATATCTTATCAGCCAGCGCACGCTTTGACATAAGTCCGAGAGCGGTCTCGCCCTGAGGCGTCAATATGGTCGCAATATTCGTATCG
The DNA here is from genome assembly GCA_020846885.1 of Acidobacteriota bacterium. Lineage (GTDB taxonomy): Bacteria > Acidobacteriota > Blastocatellia > Pyrinomonadales > Pyrinomonadaceae > OLB17. The sequence continues at coordinate 32,824 of JADLDC010000054.1, forward strand.
GTGTTGAACCCGGCGCCTTGAGCAGTGATGTCGTTGGCAATGACCATATCGAGGTTCTTTTTGGCCATTTTGCTCTTCGCGTATTCGATCACATCGTTGGTTTCGGCCGCGAAGCCGATGACCAATTGTCGCCCGCTTCGCCGTTTTGAAACCTCCGACAAAATATCCGGCGTCTTTTTCAACTCAAGTAAAAATCCGTCTTTGCCTTCCTTTTTGATCTTCATGTCCGCCACATTTGCGGGAGCATAATCCGCGACCGCCGCCGCGCCGATAAAGACGGTCGCATCTGCGACCTTTTCCATCACGGCGTCGAACATTTCCTGTGCCGAAATTGCCCGGATCAATTCAATTCCGTCAGGCGGCTCAACACTGGTCGATGCCGCAACCACCGTGACCTTCGCCCCGCGGTCCCGCGCCGCCGCGGCCACGGCAAACCCCATCTTCCCGGATGAATGGTTAGAAATAAACCGCACCGGATCAATAGCCTCCCGCGTTCCGCCGACAGTGATGAGGATGTGCTCACCCGCCAAGTCAGAACCACCTGCGGTAGCGGGTGGTTTAACCTCGCCGTCGCTCAATACTGCCCCATTTCCGGAACGACCAATTATCGTGCCGCCTGCGGATCGCTGGCTTACCCTTAAACCACCCGCTACCGCAGGTGGTTCTGACAATACCGTCAGCGCCTGGCGAACGATATTCTCAACATCCTCCAGTTTCCCCGTTCCGACCGTTTTGCATGCAAGCTCTCCTGCCACCGGATCGACAAACCTCACACCATCGGCCTTTAACCGTTCGAGGTTCCGCTGCGTCGCCGCGTGCTCCCACATCGTCACGTTCATCGCTGGAGCGATCAAAACCGGGGCCGTCGATGCGAGATATGTCGATGAAAGAAAATCGTCGGCGATACCGTTGGCGAATTTGGCGATAATATTCGCCGTCGCCGGCACGATCAGCAGCAGATCGATCTCTTGCGAAAAATTGATGTGCGCGATCGGATCAGGATTTGCCGGGTCGTAATCGTCCACGATCACATGCCTGTCCGTCAGCGCCCGAAAGGTAAGCGGCCGCACAAACTCCGTAGCATGCCGCGTCATCGCCACGCTCACCTCGCAACCCGCCTTCTGCAAATGCCGCATCACCTCGATCGCCTTATAAGCCGCGATCCCGCCGGTTACGCCTAGTCCAATCCGATATTCAGCCATATGTGTAGCCCGTAGGTGTCAGTAGCCCGCACGGGTCAGTAGCCCGCACGTAAGTAAGGGCTCCCTTGACCACCAGTCAATTCAATCCAAAGTCGGCAACTCGCCACCCTGCCCATTAACCACGTACTCGACCGCCGCACTGACATGATCGTCCGACCAAAGGTATCTGGTGCTCCCGTGCCTACTCCATACCTTTTGATCCTTACCGACAAGACCGCTCCCCCGAAGCTCCTTGGTCGCGTACGCCTTGAAGCTATCCATCATACGTTCCGGCGCCGCGGAATTGGAAACGACGACGTGGACGTGGTTCGACCGAACGTTGATGGCTATTAGCACGTAGCCGCGAACTCGACAGACTTCGCGTATCGCAGCTTCCACGATCTGTCTTTCCGCAGTCCCGAGCAGAAACATCTCGTGTTTGAGGAGGGTTTTTCTTCGCTGTTCCTTTTCGGTGTTCGGTGCTATTTTCTGTGTTCCATAACGATTGTAGTATCGACGATCTACCGAGCCGCGCTGGTCGCCGTGTAACCATGTGCCGTAGCATCGGAATGTGATAAGGAAGCCCTTTGCGACGGATCTATCCTGAAATTCTATGTAATCACGCTTCATGTTAAGGTTGCAGTGCTCGTTGGTGGCAATGAGCCCTTACTTACGTGCGGGCTACTGACACGGCGATCCCGCCGGTCATCCTAAGCCAATACGAAACTTGGTCCTACGCTCAATCTTACCTTAAATTGATTACATCCGATCATTCAGAAGGGTGATTGAGGTAAGCACATCAATAAGACGTGGTTCTCCACATTCAAAAACAAAAAGATCGCACTTAGAATTTGGTGTTATGAAACACACCTCTATAGGTCTCATCATCTTCGCCGTCACTTTCTGCATCGCGTTGTTTGCGGTACGGTCTCTCTCCGCATCAGTGTTGAGTCTGAGCTACTCTCATGCAAATTATGCCGTCAATTTCCTCGGCACACCGGAAATTCCGATGGTCGAACCGACGAAGGAGACGGAATCAGATAATGGAAATACTGAAGAGACGCGAATCGAATTTTTCACCGACGATAAGCGTATAGGTCGTCGCGGTAAGAATAAGATCGAAATTCGATGTTACAGCGTTGGGCCTGAAAGATTCGCCGAGATCAAATTTTATACCCGATCCGAATACGGTGCTTGGTTTGAATTGCAATCCTTTAAATTCGACAAAGATGGAGTAACAGACTGCAACCCGATAGTTGAGGACTTCAATAACGACGGACTGAACGACTTCACGTATGAGTCGGCCGTTGCCGGCCGCTTAGCGAATGAAGTTCGCAAACTTTTCATATATGACCAAAGCCAGGACGAACTGAAATACATCAAAAATTCTGAGGAATATCCAAATCTTGCCTATAACAAAAAGCTCCGCTGCATTGATTCCTTTATGGTTTATGGCGCAACCTCTACGGTTTTTCTCCGAATCGAAGGTGATATCTTGAAGGAGTTCGCCTCAGTCTCGACCGGAGAAGAACGGGTTGCAACTTTCACCGATAAGTTTGGCAATGAGCGCGTACTTAGCCGAAAGAAATTAGATCCCAATAATTTTGATCAGATCTACACTCGATTCACAGAATACAACCCGCCAAGATGAAGTATCGCGGATCGTTGAGCTTTCGCTACACCCCAAACTGCCTAAGATGATGATCGATATGTTTATACTGCGTTTCGCCCCATTGTTTGCCGTTTAGCGGACCGAAGAAGCCGTGGACCTTTCCGTCGAGGCCGGTTTCGCCCATTTTGTGAAATTCGGTTATCAGATCGCTTAGACGGACGCGTGTCGATTCAAACTCAGGCTCATCCCTGACGATAAAATCCGGCCCGGTCGGGCGGTTCTTTTTGAAGGGCTGCTCGCCAAAGAACTCTTTTCTGAAGAACCGCGAAAACAGCTTTCCTGGTAATATCTGTTTCATCGGTTTTATGCCCATTCCCATTTCAAGCACGCGTGCCAAGTGCTCCATCGCCTGCGCCGGCGACATCGTGCCCCACTGCCGCTCAGAATCAGTTGAAAACCGGCCAAGCCTTTCGAGCAATTCATCGCGACATTTCGCATCAAATATCGTTTTCTTCATGGTCAAAGAGTCGATCAGTTCTTCTTGTTTTTCTTATTCGGTGGTTACGTTTTTCTCCAACCACAGAAGAAGAGGAGCAAGATGAAAGGAATCCCGAGATCAAAACATTGAGACAAATCCAGCCAAATTCTACATCAGTTCGGCAAAATAGTTATGCTAAACTCCCAGGTTAGGATGCAGCCTACACTTTTTGATCCGCCTAAGGCAGCCGAATCTTTGGATGAAGTGATCCTTTACGCACTCGGCGAATTCCAGTCGCGCGGGCATAGGCTGGCGGATCGTGAATTGGCACTCGACCGGCTTCGTCACGCTATTGACCGGGCGTGCGAAAAGCTCTGCGTAAGGCCGTTTTCGGATGATGCTATCGCTTCGCTGCTAAAAGAGGCCGGTGCCGCGGTTGTTGAGATACCGGATTATTTTGCCAAACGCCCGTTTCGCGTGACCGTTCCGTCCGCGTTGGCTTCGGACGCCTTGACTGTTTACCATCGGATAAATGCCAAACATTCCTGAAACCATCTCGACCGAAAGGATTTACAACGGCAAAGTCTTTGATATACGCATCGACGCTATTCGCGAGGGCAATATCGAATACAAACGCGAGATAGTCGTCCACAAAGGAAGCGCGGTCGTGATTCCCGTGTTCCCTGACGGCACTGTCGCCCTGGTGCGTCAATACCGCCACGCGGCGGGCAAATATTTGCTTGAGATCTGTGCCGGAACATTGAACGCCGGCGAAGACCCCGAGATCGGAGCACGGCGTGAACTGGAAGAAGAGATAGGCGTTACGGCCGGCAAATTGGAAAAGCTTTGCGAATTTTATGTCTCGCCCGGCTTTCTGACCGAAAAAATGCACCTTTTTCTCGCAACTGACCTGACCGAAACCGCCCAAAACCTCGGAGTCGACGAGATATTAACCGTCGAGCGGTACTCGCTCGACAATCTGCTTGAAATGATTCGCCGCGGCGAGATCGAGGATGCCAAGACCATCATCACCATCCTCTTATGTCAGAACCGGGAGCGATAGCGACTGGGTTCCTGGATCTATCAAACGCAGAGACGGGAAAGTCTACAGGACTGGGTGGAGATAACGGCTAGGCTCGTACGCGGTGAGACAAGAACCCAGTCTCTATCGCTCCTGGTTCTGACCCCGTCATTTGCGGCCGGCACAAAAATATGCCGATTTTCGGCTTGACCTTAACACTTGTTTTCGATACTCTGTGAGTTCGCTTTCTCGCGAATTAGGCTATCAGTGTGAGTTCAGTATGAGTACTTATTTTCCAAGTGGAAAGGGATTGGCTGACGGTCGTAAATGGCTTATCGTCGACGCTAAAGACAAGACGGTCGGCCGTTTGGCAACCGAAGTGGCCCGAATGCTGTCCGGCAAGAACAACCCGGCGTGGACGCCGTTCATGGACATGGGCGATCACGTTATCGTCATAAACGCCCGCCACGCAAAGTTTACGGGCGCAAAAGACGATCAGAAGATCTATTATCGCCACACCCTTTATCCGGGCGGCCTTCGCGAGACGACCGTGAAGGAAATGTTCGATAAAAAGCCCGAAAAGGTGATCGAACTGGCCGTCAAAGGTATGCTTCCGAAATCAAAGCTCGGTAAGGCAATGGCGAAGAAATTAAAGGTTTACGCCGACGCGGACCACAGACATTCGGCACAAAAGCCGGAAATAGTTAGTTTGTAATTTGCGATTGTGATTGCGGATCGGGCGTTTGAACCCGGAATCTGAAATCCAAAATCCAAAATCCAAAATCGATTATGGCAGACATTCAGTATTACGGCACAGGCCGCAGAAAGACATCGACGGCACGCGTTTACCTTCGCCCGGGAACGGGTACGATCACGGTCAACAAGCGCGATTTCAACGCCTACTTCCCTAACGAAGCATTGCAGATGATCATTCGCCAGCCGCTTCGCTTAACGGAAACGGCCGGCAAATTCGACATTCTTGTCACTGTTGACGGCGGCGGGACGGCCGGCCAAGCCGGAGCGGTTCGGCATGGCATTACGCGGGCCTTGATGGAGTACAACGCGGACCTGCGGCCGGCGTTAAAGAAAGCAGGGCTGATCACACGCGATCCGCGCCAGAAGGAACGTAAGAAATACGGCCAGAAAGGCGCTCGTGCGAGATTCCAGTTCTCGAAACGGTAGAGCGTATTGTCCGTCAAACTTTAGTTTGACGCTCAGAATGTCCACCAAACTTTAGTTTGACGAACGTTGGCGAGCGAGCGAAGAGCAACAAACTAAAGTTTGTTGGACGGTTGAGTAACAAACTAAAGTTTGTAGGACTTTTAATCCATCGTCGGAACTCCTTGGTTTATAGATAAGTTTCCGGCGAGTACAAAAACCAGATAGATAAGGAGAAATAAGTTTTGGCTACAGTTACGATGAAAGAACTCCTCGAGGCAGGAGTTCACTTTGGTCACCAGGTCCGCCGTTGGAACCCGAAGATGAAAGAGTACATCTTCGGCGAGCGCAACGGCATTTATATTATTGACCTCCAGAAAACGCAGAAACTCTTCCGCGACGCGCTCAATTATGTCACTGAATCGCTGAGCGAACGGCCGAACCAGAAGGTCCTGTTCGTCGGCACAAAGCGGCAGGCACAGGACGCCATCAAAGAGGAAGCTGAACGCTGCGGCCAGTATTTTATCAATAATCGATGGCTCGGAGGGCTGCTGACAAACTGGGAAACAGTTAAGAAATCGATCAACAAGCTTAAAGATATCGAAGCAATGCGTGAAGACGGACGCTTCGAAAAATTGACCAAGAAAGAGCGTTTGAAACTTGATCGGGAACACGAAAGCCTGATGCGCAACTTGTCCGGCATCAAGGATATGGGCGGCCATCCGGACATGCTGTTTGTGATCGACGTACGCAAGGAAGACATCGCGGTGAAAGAGGCAAATCGCCTCGGCATCCCGATCGTAGCCGTTGTTGACACGAACTGTTCGCCTGAAGGCATCACGCAGGTAATTCCGGGCAACGACGACGCGCTGCGTGCTATCCGCCTATTCGCCTCGCGTATTGCCGATGCGATCATCGAAGGCAAACAGGTCGGGACCGAGGGCCGTTCGGCGGTCGAAGGTTCACCTGCCGATGAGAACGAACCCGAAGGCAGCCTTGCACCGCCCGCCGATCCCGATGTACAGGTCGCTGACAAGTCATTTGCAACCGCCGAAGGAACACATCCTGAACCGGAAGCAACGACCGAGGCGGACAAGGAGATCGTGCCCGAAAAACCTCTTGCGGCTGATACGCCCGAAGAGGTTGCGGCACAGAAAACAGAAGACGCAACGGAAGCAACCGCAAGCTAGATTTTTTTTCAATTTGAAAGCGTAGCCGTTTCCGTTTACAGACGAATTGGCTGCGCTTTTTTCTTAAATGTACAACAAACTTAAGTTTGTTGATGAAGATGATAAGGGACAAACTGAAGTTTGTCTTACATATTTGGAGCAATATAATGGCAGATATAACAGCAGGATCAGTTAAATCACTCCGCGAAAAGACCGGAGCGGGAATGATCGATTGCAAGAATGCACTTGTCGAAGCAAATGGCGACGAGAACGCGGCGGTCGAGATTCTTAGGAAAAAAGGAATGGCCACCGCCGGCAAAAAGGCCGGCCGTGTTACGGCTGAGGGCGTTGTCGGCTCATACATTCACATGGGCGGCAAGGTTGGTGTATTGGTTGAGATAAATTGCGAAAGCGACTTCGTCGCCCGCGGCGAAGAGTTTCAGCAACTTGTCAAAGATGTTGCAATGCACGTTGCGGCCGCGGACCCGCGTTTCGCATCTCGCGAAGAGGTTCCGGCTGCTGAATTGGACAAGGAACGCGAGATACTTCTGGAGCAGCTGAAAAATGATCCGAAGAACGCCGGTAAAC
>JADLDC010000055.1 GCA_020846885.1 Acidobacteriota bacterium
AACGAGAGGGAGAATGACGCATCTGGCTTCGTGACGGTTTCAAAAGAACCTCTACACGACCGAGCTGCCATTCTCCTTTTCTATATCCAAATCTATACGAATTGGATACTTTTTTGAACATACAAATACACGAAACAAGACCCCGAAGCCGACGAAACAGATGCCTTTGTCGGCTGAAAGTGGTCAGCGCCAGCGTGAAAGTGCCCAGCGCCAGCGTGAAAGTGCCCAGCGCCAGCGTGAAAGTGGTCAGCGCCAGCGTGAATGTGCCCGGCGCCAGCGTGAAAGCGGCCATCTCCGGCGTGAAAGTGCCCAGCGCCAGCGTGAATGTGGACGATCCCGGCCCGACATCACCACGAACAATACGAACCGGAACTAAATACTCGAAACAAGAGTCCGCGGCGGCGTGATCCGACGGCTTATCGTTAGGTCCGCACTCACGCTGGCCGTGCCACTATACTCGTCGGCTTTTACATTGGGGGCAAAACGGATAATATCGACGTGCACCTGCGGTTTTTTTGTGGGCCGGGCGGTTTGGGCCTACGGCGGCGGGCGGCAAAGACGATGTCAGACGGCGATAGTAGAACGAGATGCTTTTTTCACGGCTTGCCCCAAAAAGGTTGGTTCGGGAAGCGCGCGGGATGTATTCGCGCGAAGGGCGGCGGTTGTCCGATCACCGTTTGTTTGCCTACCTTGCGATCCTCGGGCCGGGACTGATCGCGGCGAACGCCGGCAACGACGCCAGCGGCATCGCCACCTATTCCAGCGCCGGGGCCACCTACGGTTATTCCCTTCTATGGACATTTATCCCGATGACGATCAGCCTGATCGTCGTACAGGAAATGTGCGTTCGGATGGGCGTGGTCACGGGCCAGGGCCTGGCAGATCTGATACGCGAGCAATTCGGCGTCAGGTGGACGGCACTGGTCATGCTCGCCTTGCTGATCGCAAATACGGGCGTGATAATCTCGGAATTTGTCGGCATCGCGCAAGCTTCGGAATTGATGGGCGTGCCGCGTTGGGCCTCGGTCCCGGCGGCGGCGGCGTTTATCTGGTGGCTGGTCGTAAAAGGTTCGCAGCGGCGTGTCGAACGCGTTTTTCTGGCGATGTCGCTCGTGTTCTTTGCCTATGTGCTCGCGGCGTTTCTCGCCCGGCCTGATTGGGGCCAGGCCGCGGCCGGTTTTGTCGAACCACAGTTTGAATTTACCTCCGCCTATCTTTTTACGACCATGGCGCTGATCGGCACGACCATCACGCCGTTCATGCAGGTCTATGCCCAATCGGCCGTGGTCGAAAAAGGCACCGACACCGACGATCTGACGATCGCGCGTGTGGATGCGGTCTCGGGAACGCTGTTCGCGAACACGATCGCCGCGTGCATTATGATCGCCACGGCCGCAACGCTGCATGTTCACGGAGTTTTTGAAGTAGATTCGGCGCGGACGGCCGCGGAATCGCTGGCGCCGATCGCGGGGCAGTACGCAAAGTATCTTTTCGCTATCGGATTGCTGGGCGCGGCCATGCTGGCGATGGGCGTGCTGCCGCTTTCGACGGCGTATTCCGTCAGCGAAGCGCTCGGGTTTGAAAAAGGCATTTCGCGGTCGTTTCGCGAAGCGCCGATCTTTCTCGGCATTTTTACGGGCCTGATCGTGATCGGCTGCTTTGTCGCCTTGATCCCCGGCATTCCGCAGATCAAACTGCTGCTCCTGACGCAATGCGTCAACGGCCTGCTGCTGCCGATAATTCTCGCCGCGATCGTTATCCTCGCAAGCAACGAGGAAATAATGGGCAAATACAAGAACTCGCTGGTCTTTAATCTGACGGCCTGGACAACCGCCGCGGTCGTCTCCATTCTGTCGGTTCTGTTGATTGGAAAAGCGATAGCTGATATGTTTTAGCAGCTAATATATGCCGCCATCCGAACTTCAGAAACGCACAGTTTATTTCCTGATATTTGCCGGAGTGATCGTCCTCATTCTGATACTCCTGCCGTTCATAGAATCTGTTCTGCAAACTTCTGTCCTTGCGCGGTTCGGCGTTCAGGTCGTGGAGGAACGCCTGGTGTCGGTCGAGGGCGGCGAACCGAGCATGATGTCGCATACTCTGTTCGCCCTGGCGGTAAATCTATTTCACATCGCCAAGATCATTCTGTGGATGGCCCTGATGGTCGCGGCCGTGCGGTTTGTTGCATTTCTATTGTTCAAAACCGCGCTTCGCGGCGTTCAGTCGGAAAGCTCGACACTGCTGCGAACGGTCGTCTCGATCATTGTTTACATCGTCGCGTTTTTTATAATCTTCCAATCACAATATCCGAACGTGCAGCTTGCACCGCTTTTTACCGGCTCAACGATAATCGGCATCGTCGTCGGCCTTGCGCTGCAGGATACGCTCGGAAACCTGTTCGCCGGCATCGCGATCCAGGCAGATCAGCCGTTTCAGGTCGGCGACGTTTTGACATTCGAGAATAAAACCGGCGGCGTTGTCGAAGCCGTCTCATGGCGCGGCATAAGGATCAGGACGTTTCAGAACAAGCTTCTCGTTTTGAGTAATTCCGATCTGGGGAAACGCCCGCTGGAAGTCGCGCCGAAAGGCAATCTGAACGCGCGGATAGTTTTTTTCAGTACGCTTAATTCAAATTCTCCGGCGAAGACCATCCAGGTCGTCCGCGAGGCCGTGCGGCAGGTCGATAACGTTTCTCCCAAGATCCGGCCTATCGTCAGGATAAGGAATCTTGGCGAAAACGGAATTGACTGGGAAATTAAATATTGGGCCGAGGATTATACAAAATTCAACGATACTGACGCTCTTATCCGCCAACGCATCTGGTACGCGTTCCATCGAGAGAATATACACTTCCCCTACCCGACGCGCACGGTCTATATGCACGGCGCCGAACATGCGGAAGGTGAGGACGAGATGCTGGATGCGGCCGTCGAACGCCTTAGCGGTATTCCGATATTCACGCCGCTGTCGGACGAGGAATTACAAAAGCTGGCCGGGGCCGCAAAGAATCGGGTATTCGCTCCCGGCGAGGCCATCGTCAGACGCGGACGCGAAGGAAATTCGATGTTCGTGATAACGCGCGGTTCGGTGGAGATACAGATCCTTCAAGGAAGCGAGGCCAAAACCATAAACACACTCCGCGAAAGCGATTATTTTGGCGAAATGAGCCTTTTGACCGGCGAACCGCGGACAGCGACAGTCATCGCGGCCGAAGAAACGCAGGTCCTTCAGATCGGCAAGGGCGCTTTGAAACCGATATTCGAAGCAAATCCGGAACTGGTGGATTCGATCTGCAGGATGATCGAAGAAAGGAAACTGGCCCTGGACGAGGTGGCGGAAGGCGGGACTGTATCGGAATCAGCACCGGATAAAGGCGTGCTTGCCTCAATTAGAAAGTTTTTTGGTATCAGATGAGCGCGTGCTCCTCTATTGGACATTCTTATCGTAGATGTCATGAAGCACTTCGACGATCGGCTTGCGGTTGGCGTACGGATCTTTCTTTTCCTTCCTCGGCGGCTCTCTTCGCGGCCGTGCCTCGGATGATATCAGCGGTTGAGGGGCCGGTGCGGGCTCGCCGTCGGCACTGTGGCCGCCCGCCGATGGCGATGTGCCGTTAGACCGCTGGCTGATAGCGAGATCGACCGGCGATGCGCCGTTCTGGGTAAGCTGCGCCGCCGCGGCCTTCTGTTCGGATTGTTTGAGATATTCCGCCCGGCTCTCGTCCAGCAACGCCTTCCCGCGAAGCCGCCGCGCACGCTCCAGCGCCCGGATGGATGCTGAGGTCAAGGGAGCCTCGGTCGGCTCACGTTCGATCTTCCGCAGCACCTTTACATAGCTTCGAAGTTCCGGTGTCGGGTAAACGTAGGCCGATTCGCTTCCGCCTTCGCTTTCGACGACCCTGGTCAGAGAATTGATAGCGGACTGATGCTCGCCGGCCTTATTATAGAGCGCGCCGAGCGCAAAATAGACCAGCGGCGGTGCGGTGGACATTCGATCAACTATCGCCTCGCCGCGGCGGACCGCGTCCCGCACCTCAAAACCGAACCAGTTGCGTCCGTCATCACGCAGTATCTCGTTCGCGCTCAAATAGAATTCGAATATCTCGCGGGTCTCGTTCCTTGATCCGGAAGCAAAAATGCGGAACAGGAAATAAGCGAAGATTCCAAAGAAAAAGACAACAAAGGCCGGGAAACCAGCCACAAGCAGCATCGAGCCCACAACGCCAAACGCCAGCAAATATTGCCCTCGCTCCTTTATCGCGTTCGCGGGTCTTCTTTGGATCTTGTTATCGCTCACAATCCTTTGATCTAAGCACCGTCGTGCGCCGAAAATACTGCTTACGGATTACTCTCCGCCGGTGCCTCACTCGTGCTTTCCTCGGCATTTACGGCCGCGTCCGGCGCGCTCGAACCGTTTTCCTTCGAGGCATGTTCGGCGGGACGCGCCGATTGCTTGTCCCTTTCTTCTTTCTTTAGGCCAAATTCGGCCATTACGTCGAGCGCCTTGTCAAATATAAGAAACGGCGAATTGATAACAAAAGACATCGTTTCGCCAAGCGCTATTGCCTCAAGCTGCATCAACTGCGCGATCTTTTTTTCAAGCGGCAGTTCTGAGAACTCTTTCGTATATTCCTTTGCCGATTCCTCAGCTTTTTCTTCCGCGGATGCTTCTTTTGTTTCCATGGTCATTACAACAATGTCTCCGGCCTCAGTTATTTTTGTCTGGCAGCCCAGCCTATCGTCCGTTCCGGCCGGTTCGGCGGCAAGGAATTCGGCCTCGTGCTCGGTCTGCGGCGAAAGCCGATCGGCCCCGGACACGACCGAAAGCCGGCAAAAATGTATATTCTCAAACGGGACGCATTTCCGTTCTGGGCGAATGCCGAGACGTCCGGCCGCTTCGGAAAGATATGTCCCGACCGGGATAACGCCATCGCGCTCTTCCCGCTTGAACGTCAAATTTGCTTCCCACATGTCGTTCATCCTCTTTTTAGCTTCCCGTTACCGATCTCATTCGCACCTTTGGCTGCGCGCCTGACGCAACGGCGTGGCCGCTGGTCTCAACCTTTTGGCAGCTCTTGCACAAACCCCATATACGCAAACTGTGATGCGTAGGCCGAAACCCGAGTTTGTCGGCCATTTTATCCTGCAGCGATTCGATCTCGGGCGAAAAGAACTCGAATATCTCCCCGCATTCGGTGCAGATCATATGATCGTGATGTTCGTGATTGTAATGGTGCTCGTAATACGTCTTGTTGTCGCCAAACCGGACCTCGCGCGCCAGGCCGGCCTCGGTCAGCAGCTTGAGCGTGCGATAAACCGTCGTATTTCCTACGCTTGGATCCTCTTTTTGCACCAGCCAATAAAGGTCTTCACTGGTCAGGTGATCTTCGGTCCGGAGAAAGATATCCATGATCAGATCGCGCTGCGCCGTCCGGCGCAGGCCTGATCTTTGAATATGCTCCAGAAAGATCTCGTGCTCTTTCTTGAATTCGTCCTTCTTGGCAGCCATCACATCCTCGTAAGTTCTATTTTAGCACTTTGCGCGCCTTGCGTGCGAACATCATTATATCGCGGATCTTCGCAAGATTCGCCGCATTGCCGCCGAGCTCACCAGCCAGCCGGAGTGCCTCGAACCCCAGGCAGATGTATATCTCCTTTTCGATAACAAGGCCCGACTTCTCGAAAGCGTCCAGGTGGCGGCTAACCGCCTCAGGATCAACACGCGCAAATGGGCCTGTAAGTGCCGCGGAAAGTTCCTGGGCCTGTGCATTTGCTACCGAACTTTTAACAAGCGGAGTTAGGATCTCCTTGGCGAGGGCTGCTTCTATCCCGCAGGCGGACAGTGTACGGACGGCAGCCGAGAGGAGGGCGGCCAAATGTCCGGATGCGAGGACGGCCGATGCGTGATATAGCGGCTTGTATCCCTTTTCAATGACGAACGGATTTCCACCTAATGCGGCCGCAACTACGCGTGCGGCCGCCGCTGCTGGCGGAGTTCCCTCAACGCAAAAGTACGAACCGGCAAAGCTTTCCGCGCCGAGTTCAGGATCACTGATCGAGACAAGAGGATGCATCGATCCGGTCGCCACGCCGCGCGCCGCGGCCTTTTCAAGCACGTCGGATGTCAACGCACCGCTTGTGTGAAGCAAGACCGCGCCGTCCTTCATCAGCGGAGCGGCAAGATCAGCAGCATCCGCCAATTCCATGTCGCCGGCCGTCAGCAGCACGATATCTGAATCCAGGCCGGCAAGTTGATCTGAGCTGATGACCGCCGGCGACGGCCGGATCGCGGCGACGATCGTCTGCGCCGGTACCGCCGACCGATACACCAATCGTTCAACACGAAAGCCAACACGCGAGAGTGCGATAGCAAGTGCACCGCCCATCCGTCCGACGCCAATGACTGAAACAGTATTCACTTAGACGAATATAGTCCAACTTGCCGCGGCTTTCTAGGCAACCGGCGTACGACCGGTCTTGAACTGTCCCAGTGACTTGCTAATTTCTCCCGACGGGATCGGAAACGCCGCCAAGGCTATACATTGAGCAAGATCGGGTCGTCCGTATGTTCGGGTGTGATCACCTCTCGAAAGCTTTGGGACGGATCGGTTATCTTTAGTGTAGAGCTTGGTTCGCTGCGTGCCGGCGGGCGTTCTTCGGACGCATTGTCGGTAAGGACCTCGACCAATATCTTTAACTGAAGGTCATTGAATCGGGGGATCTCACGGCCGGACCGAAGCGACGCCGCAACTTCGTGGCACGCCGCCTCAAGGTCCGCGTCATTTTTCTTTTCAGCGAGTCTTTCTATAGACCTCGCCAGGTCCTCGCCGTTCTTGCCAAGAATGCGGCGGAATGACGCAAGCCCGGCCCGCAAATTGTCGTTGAACGCGGCCGGAAGAAGCTCCGCTTGAGAAGTGCCGTTGAGCGAAAACCGGCAATTACAGTAAGGCTGTCGTTCGAGAAGAGGTAGGGGATCGACCGTGCAATCGAGTCCGGCGATCTCGACCCGAAAGAGTGCGGAAGCGGCCGCGAACCGCTGATCAAATCCCGGAAGCTTTGAAAGAATGTCGAACTCGGCCCATTCCTCGCTCTTTAGTGTTTCGTTCAATTTTGCTTTCCGCTCGGGCGAGTTCATTATCTTATTGTGCCGTGCCTGAAAATGCTCGGCGTAAGCACGTCGGAATTTGTCCCATGCATAGCCCAATTCCCTGTTAATGTTCTCATTCGGATCGGCGTTTGCGGCATCTATCAATGAGAGAAGTCGCTCACGCAGGCTTTCGATCTCTTCTACTTCGGTGGCCTCGCTCGCGGCCACATAGATCCGCGCCTCTTCCCGCAGGCCGGCCGTCCGCACAAAACTTGTCAGCGTATCGATCTGCCTTTCCACCTCGACAAAATCGGACTCGGATCCGCCGAACGCTTCAGCGACGCGTTCGAGACAATCTTCAAGCGGAGCTGTTCCGGCTGCCGCTTTGCGTATCGTTTCCGCGACCGCACCAAACGATCTTGTGATCCGAGAGGCAAGTCTCCAGGTCTGGACATTCAGAATATCCTCAGGAAGCTCTTGAAATCGCTCCAGTATCCTGGCGCTTTCCCATTCGGCGGCCCATGCCGCGAAGGCGTTCGTCAGTTCTTCACGGTCGCTGGGGCGATTTAGAGATTCGAACGGGGCATCCTTAACAAAAAGCTTCGCCCAACGTTTCAGGCTTTCACCCGAAGCCGATGTCTCGACCGGCTTTGCAACGCCGACGATGTCTTCCCAAATGATCTTCAGGTCCAAAGAACGCCTGTTGATCCTGTTCCCGGTCGCGGTGACGAACTCAATATAGCGTTCGGCAACCAAAGCCGTTATCAGCATTTGCTGGGCGGCGAGACCGAGGCCGTAGGGAGGCTGTTTTAGAGCTGAATAAATATCTGAAAGCCCGACTGGCGCATCGCCCGATGCCTCGACCAGGGAAAGCACTTCGCGCGAAATGGCCAGCGCCCCAAGCCTTTCGTGCGATTCGGGGACGAACGACGTTCCCTCGAGCTGGACCAGCCCGAGCGGGAAAGCGAAAGTCTGAGCCCGGCTTTGAACATCTGCAAGTACACGCCGCGTTCCGTTGTAAACGTCCGTAACGATGGACGCCACATCGTCGGTCTCGATCTCGCGAGTGAAATACGGGTGTGACGGATAACGGGTCTCGAACAACGGTTCAAGCATCGATGCAAAAACATCCGACAGCGCCTGCGCGGCCCTCGCTTCTTCGGTGAAGTTGTAGTCAAATCCGTCGATCGTGATCTGGCCATCTTCAAGAAAGCTGCGGGTGAGAATTTTCTCCGCGGCCATTGAATGCGCGTGTACCGAGGCCCTTATCTGCTCGCTGTACTTTTCGCGCAGATCGGCATTCGAGACGAGGACATGATAGCTTCGCAGCTTATCGACCTCATCGGGCCGCAGCGGGTCCGGTTTCCAGATCACCCGGGCAATATCACCTTGTCCTGCACCATCTGCGGCGGCGGCTCCGTCAAACTGGATTGCGACTTGCCAATCCGCCCACGGGCCGAGCCCGTCGATCGAGCTGCCCGGCCAGACGATCGCACCTTTGCGGCGCGCTCCGCGCCATGTGAGTTCGAGTTCGATGACGCCTTCTTTCTGCTCAGACCCCTCGCCGGCCGGAGCCGCTTCCGGAAAACGTTCCTGAAAAACACGGCGGAGTACGTTTGGTACGGTGTCCGCGGACACCTGCATCACCGCCTCGGTCAATGCGTTGTTGAGATTTTCCTTACTGCTGACCTTAAAGCTGTAGCGCGGCTCCAGGCCATCCTCGGCGACAACTCTAAAATCGTTCGGCAAGGCTTCGGCAAATGTCCGCAGCAATTCGTCCACCGTCGCGATCGCCCTGTCCGGGTCCGATTCGTCAAAGATCAGTTCCGACGCACAGATATCGCTGGCCGTGCCGCCCTGGCCGTCAAGAGAAAGCAGCAGCAGGGCTTTCAGGATCAGTTTTGCCTGCAAACGCTGCATTACCGGGATCTTGTTGACCACAGTAGTGTTTATCGCGTCATAAGCGGCAAAGGCCTCTTGAAGATCATCGATCTTTCGGAGGCCGTTCTCAGCGTTGTCGTAAACCTCGTCAAGCGCGATAAGCGAATTTGCCGGGCGGCCAAGGATCTTTTCCCCGGCCTCCGACGCAAAGCCAAGCAGGGCAAAATCGTGTACGTAGAGCCGCACATACGGGGCAACCTCAAGTATCGCGGGATGCAGCGGATAAAGAGCGCTGAACTTTTGCTCGCTCCACCGAAAACTCGGCAGGACCTCGCGAAAATAGCCGTATATGTCATGAAGGATCGCCTGTTTCTGGCTGTCCTTTGGAAAAACATGGGCGTTGACGACCTTATACAAGTGTGCCTGGTCGAGGTAGTCGATGGCGTATGAGCGGACGATCGCGGCATTGGAGCCATCAGCGCCGGCGATATCGTCATCAAGAGCAACGCCGACGAAAATATTGTTCGAGCGCGCAGCTTCGGCGATCAGGCTTAGATTCGGCCCGTCATCCCGAGTCACCCGCGAGCCGCGTTCCAGCGCCGTATCTATCAGGAGTATCCACGGTGTATCGCCTGACCGCTCAAGCGCGGCACCGATGACCGATTCAAAACTATCAAGCGGATCAAGCGAGTCTAACTGAAACGTTTTTCCGACGGCAGCCTTCAGCTCCTCAAGCAGCGTTCCATGCGTGCCTCGACGAAGATGGGAGACCGGATAATGCCTTCGCTGAAGCCTCTGGGCGCTGAATTCAACATGCGATTCGGAAACACGGCCGCGAAGATCGGGGCTTGCGGCCAAACCGCCCAGCGTTGCGAGAAAATGGCTTTTCCCAACGCCTCGATAACCGGCCAACGCATAGGCAACACCGCGGCGCGACTGGACCGACGCAATGCCGTCCAGCCATTTGGCCATCAGGTCAGCGGTCGCATCCGTAAAATAATAATTATTCAGCGTTTCCGCCGGGTCCGCAGTAAAATCACGGATGCTCCGAAACGGACGGACCTCAACGATGTCCTTGACCTTTTCCTGAATACGTTTCATTTCTTGCTCAGTTCAACTATGAGGGAGGCAAAGAGTGCCCAGCGGACAAAGCAGCGTTGGCAGGTAGAGAATAGATACAAAATTGGCCATTCAATCGATGGCATTGCCATTTTACCAGCTTTTTTGGGTAAACGAAAGAGTTTTCTGGTTGATGGCACTATAAGGAACCCTTGGATCCGATCCCGTGGACCTAAGTTGCAGATCCGCACTCAAGATAGAGCAAGTTTTTTCGCTTTTCGCAACTTTTTTGTCCGAGTACGCATCATAAAGGCGTTGATTTCTATACATGTTAGGTTTAAGGTTAAGGTGAGGCGCCGAAAAGCCGCCATTGGAGGCAAAATGATCCAGGAGCAATCAATTCGCAAGTTGTTATCTTCCTTAGTGCTCAGCACGCTCATGCTGGGCACTTTTTCACTGCTTCCAACGGCCGTTTCGGCTCAGCAGAAGGACAAGAAGCCGGCAAAGGCATCAGCCAAATCCGGCCCCAAAGCTCCTGAGACGGCCCCAACGCCTGAACCCGCAAAGCCGCTGTCAGACAAGGAGAATCCGGCGTTGATCGGTAAGCGTAAGATCAACAGCGGGACCGACAAATTCTTTGGCTGGCTGGGCGGATCGCAGGAGAAAGAATTGGCGATCGGGCGGCAGCTTGCGGCCCAGGTCGAACAGCAGGCAAAGATGGTCGAAGATCCGATGATCACCGAGTATGTGAACCGGGTCGGCCAGAACATCGTCCTTCATTCTGACGCAAAAGTGCCGTTCACCATCAAGGTCATTGACAGCGACGAGGTGAACGCCTTTGCACTCCCCGGCGGATTCTTTTTTGTCAACAAAGGCCTTATCCTGGCTGCGGACAACGAAGCCGAACTTGCCGGCGTGATGGCACACGAGATCGCCCACGTGGCGGCCCGGCACGCTATGGAAAATCAGGGCAAAGGCACGTTTATCAACTACGCGTCGCTGGCTGGAATAATTTTTGGCGGCCCGATCATCAGCCAGGTACTCTACAACGGCGGCGGTATTATGTCCGCATTGGCAGGCCTGAAGTTCACGCGCGGAGCCGAGACCGAAGCTGACAGCCTGGGCGTGCAGTATCTTTATGCCTCAGGCTACGACCCGCAGGCGATGTCAACGATGTTTGAGAAGCTCGCATCCAAGAACAAGAAGAAAGCAGGCACGATCCAAAAACTGTTCTCGACGCATCCACAGTCGCTCGATCGCCGCGATGCGAGCATGGCCCTTGTCGCGAGATTCCCGGAAAAGGAAGAATATGTGATAAGCACCTCGGAATTTCAGCGTGTCAAGGCCCATCTGCTAAAAGTCACCAACGCGAAGGCAAATATTATTGCGGACTATGACGAAGAGGACAACGCACGGCCAACCCTGAAAAAACGTCAGCCGGATGCCCCGGATGCTGATACTGATTCTGGAAGTTCAAGCTCTTCGTCTTCGGATGGGCCGCCCAAGCTAAAGCGACGCGACGTCGAGCCGCAGGCGTCCCCAACACCGGAGCAATAGTTCCCGATCATGCTGATCAAATAGAAAAGGCCGCCGCAAGACGGTCTTTTCTATTTGACAAAATGAAAAGCGAACTTGAGTTCACCGGCCGAGTTTCTTTTTTATCCGGCCGGCATCATCTGCGTCCGCTGACATTCGGAGGGCCGCCTCCCACATCATCTTCGCCCTTTCCAGGTCCTTCTTTTGCCGGTAGAGGTCGCCCAGGTGTTCGCGGATAGTTCCGGAATCGGGATCCATCCTGGCCGCCTCCAAGAGATACTTCTCAGCCTCATCAAGCCGGCCAAGTCCGAAATAGGCCCAGCCGAGGCTGTCAAGATAGGACGGATTCTCAGGGTCAACCTTCAACGCCTTCGAGATCATACGCACCGCCTCGTCTAATTTCTCGCTGCGTTCGGTGAGAAAGAATCCAAGGTTATTGAGCGCCATCGGGTTGCCCGGCGTTTCGGCCAGGACCTCTCGCAGAACCCGCTCGGCGGCCGCGGTATCACCGCTTGTCTGAAGCGCGGTTGCGAGTGTTGTTTTTGCTATTTGCCGTCGCTCTGCTCCGGCCGCCGCCGACAATGCCTGGTTTGCGGCCGCTATCGCGTCACGGCCACGCTTGGCACGAGTGTAAAGATTCGAAATGAACAGCAGGTCCGAGAATTCGTCAGCGGGCGACACGATAACGGTTTCGCCTCCGCCGGCCGTTTCAGTCGTGGCCTTTGGCCCTTTGCTTTTCTTTATCAGTTCAACCGCCGCATCGACTTGGCCAAGATCGACCAGCAACGTCGCCTCCATCCGCATCAGGCTGACGTCGTTCGGCCTTCGCGTCCTGGCTCCCCGTATCACTGAGAGTGCCTCGCGGACCTCGCCCTGCTTCCAGAGGAACATCGCCAATTGACTATCCGCAAAAGCATCGTCTTTCCCGAGCAGCTTTCGCGCCCTTTCAATGTACGCCTTTACGTCTGCGGGCTTGTTGGCCAGCTTGCTAACATGGATCAGCTTTTCAAAAACAAGCTGGACAAAATCTCTGTCCGCATCCCTTACCGGCCCCAACGCCGGGATCGAGCGCAGGGTCAGAGCATTTTCGAGTGCCGCCGTAGTGTCGGCATACCTGTCTTTTTTCAAATACAGGTCAGAGAGCGAAACGGCCAATGTCGAGGCTGACCTAGCGTCACCGTTTGCGAGAGAGGCGATGTTTCGCTTTAGCAGCGCGACCGCATCATCAAAATGCCCGACGCGCCCCTGAAGCCGTGCAAGCGTATCAATAAGCGATACATTCTTTGGGTTGGCATAGATCGCCTGCTGCAGTGCTCCGATGGCGGCCGGAGCCTTGTCCGCTTCGATCGAACCGGCAATATCACTCAGTAAAGTGATCGCTTCCGTATTTTCTGGATCATCGGCGATGAGATCGCTCAGAATGCCGGCGGCCTCTCCCTGCCGTTCCGCCTTTGTAAGCGTGGCCGCAAGTTTAAGGTTGGCCGTTTCCGGCGAAAGGCTAGTCCCGCCCATCGTGCCTTCGTAAAACCCGACATCGGTCGGCGTAAAGGCCGAAACCCATTGCCGTAATGCGCTGATCTGTTGGTCAAGATCATTGCGCGCATCGGCAAATGCCGCAAGGAATGCCCATGCTTCCGCGCTTCGCGGGTCCAGCCGTGCGACCTCGCGCCATTCCGCCCGGGCCTTGTCGGCAAATGCGCTATCCATCGGGCCGTTATTCAGACGGCTCTTGGCGGTGTACAGGCGGGCGAGGATGCGATGGCCGCCTATGTTGTCCCGGTCGGCCTTTACCGCCAGGCCGCCCTGCAGTATTCCTTCTTCGATATCGCGCGGAGGCACGGCGACAGCAAGCTGTGCAAGTGCTGTATGGCCCTCGGCAAGCGTCGGGTCCAATGTGACCGAAGCCTGAAACGCATCCATCGCGAGCTTTCTCGCGTTTGCCCGACCGGCCTGAGATTGCATCCGCTGGAGCCGCCACATATGCCGCTGGCCCTCGAAAAGCTTTGTAAGGGCCTGTTCCCGCCGCACGCGCGCGTCGGCCGAGGGCTGGGCGACTTGCGTTTCAGGCGTTGGTGACGGAGATTGTGCCGCGGCGGCACCATTGCCTACGATGGCCGTCACTAAGAAACAAAATGAAAATGCCTTTGTCATAAAAAAGCGGCCCACGGCCGGAGACTAAGCAAAAAGAGCGGCCCGAATCGAACCGCTCTTGCAATAGAAGCTGTCCGCGTTCGTCAGCTACTGTTTCTTTTCGGGCGGCCCCGCGGACGCCTTTGGCTGTGTTGACGCCTGCCGCTGCGATATCACAGTCGTTAAGGCCTGCGGTATTTGATTGACCAGAATATCACCTTGATTTTCAATGATCTGATCGATAAGTTCAAATTTCTCTTCATCAAATTTGCTTGTCATCAGGACCCCGTTTTTGTCGATAGTCATTGGATAGATGCCGAAAAGCTGATTTTTGAAATTGGCAAAGAACGATGCCTTTTCCGGGGCAAGCACCTTTGCACGCACGGGGTCCGGTTCCGGTATATCGGCACCTATCAATTTCAGCTGCTCCTTCGACTTATCTACCCATTCGCTGTTCGGGAAATCGCGAATTATCCGCTGAAAGTATCGTGCGGCCTGATCGGTCTCTTCTTCGACCAGATAGGTATTTGCCAGTTTATACAGGGCTTCGTCCATAAAGCTGAAATTCGGGTATTTGTCGAGTATCTCCCGATATCGCGACTGCGAGCCCTTCAATCCGCTCTTTCCCTGTTCAACCGACTGAGTGTAGTAATAGTTGGCAATATACAGATTGTGCAGCCCAAGATTGTCCTGAACTTCCATCAGCCGCCTTTCAGCTTCGTCCTTGAGGATCGAATTCGGATATTGTTGAAGAAGCGCCTTCAATTTTATCTCGGCACGCTTGGCCCGTGTCGCATCGCGGTCCGGAAGCCCGATCTGGCGCATTTCGGATTCGGCTATTTTCAGGACGACCCGATCGGCCAGCGGATGGGTCGGGAAGAACGTCAGCCAATCCTGATACGCGGCGATGGCCTGAATAAGAGCGCTGGTCGAGCCTTCAAGATAGAATGAATCCGCAACCGCCAGCTTTGCCATCGGCAAATAAGGAGAATCCGGATATGTGGTGATGATCGTCTGGAACAAAAGCCGGCCTACATCATAATTCTTCTTCCGCACTTCGCGGGTCGCCACAATAAATAGTTCGCGGTCGCGTCCGGGCGTGACCGCACCGATCAATTCTTCGTACTCGTCCGGCCCACCGCCGCCAAAGATGCCCAAGAATTTTTTCTTTTTCTTCTTCTCGCGCGGTTTGCCGACCAATGATTCCGGATTGGCCCTGGCATTTGCCGTCTCTACAAGTACCGCATCGGCCCGGACCTGCAGATCGCCCACAGCCGCCTCAAGCTGGTCTATCTCGCTTGCCTCATACTTTTCAGAACGGTCAAGTTTTGCGCGAAGGCCGTTCACATCCGATTGCAGCCGCGATGCTTCCTTTTCGATCGAAAGCAGCCGCGCTAAGGGGGAATCTGCATTCGCCTTGTCTTCCTTTGCGGCCTTATCGCTGTTCTCTTCTTTCAATACCGAAGCGGAACTTGCGGCCGAGCGGCGAATGGTTTCGAGCTTCTGTTTCATCACCTCGAGGCGCGTTGCCGGCGAACCGTCTCCCGGTTTGACCTGTGAAAAGCCGGCCGTCACCAAAACTGCTATGACCATAACAGCCGCGGTCAAACTCTTAGCTTTCGAATATTTCATAACTTGATCGATCATACCCAAACCGTTCCTTTTTCGAGCAGCTCCCGGACGGATCCCGCAGGCGACGGCTTTCCATATATCGCCGAACCTGCAACCAGGATGTCAGCGCCAGCCTCGACGACCTCCAGAATATTGCCCTCATCGATGCCGCCGTCGACCTCGATCCGCGTCGGCAGCCCGCGGGCGTCTATCATCTGCTTTAGCCGGCGCACCTTTTCGACTGACGTCGGGATAAAAGCCTGACCGCCAAAGCCGGGATTTACCGACATTATCAAAACAAAATCCGCAAACGGCAACGCTTCGTCCAACGCTCCCAGCGGCGTTGCCGGGTTGACGGCTATACCGGCCTTCGCCCCAGCCGACCTTATTGACGAAAGCGTCCGGTGAAGATGAGCATCCGCTTCAACATGGACAGAAACCATATCGGCCCCGGCCTTGACGAACTGTTCGGCGTACGTGCCCGGATCGGTGATCATCAAATGGCAATCGATCGTCATTTTCGTCACCCTTCTGAGCGACCGAACGACCGGAAGGCCGATGGTGATATTCGGCACAAAGTGCCCATCCATCACATCGACATGGAGCACCGTTGCACCGCCTTCTTCAACAGCGTTGATCTCATCCGCCAGACGCGCAAAATCGGCGGACAAGATGGATGGGGCAATTTCAAACATTCTGCAGTTATCCTTCACTTTGTTGCCGGTATCTACGCCTCGGTTGCACTGCCCGATCTACTGGCCCGGCTGAATTCTTTTTCGGCTCTCGCCTGCCGTAGGTTTTGTCTTTGGGGGCGGCGCCGGCTGCTTGGGCTCCGGCTTGACCGAGGTGTTCTTATTTCCCTTTTCGCCGGGTTCTTTCAGCTGTTCTGTGTCCTTTTTATCGCTATCGGCGGATTTGGTGTTGGACTTTTCATCCGAATCAGCGTCTGGGCTCGACACATCCGTATTCACATCGCGGGTCGTATCGGCCTTTTTCTTTGTATTTGAGTTTGAATTCGGCCTCTTTTTCGGTTTGTCCGAGATCATGTCCTCGATCGTCTTGGTGTCGTCAGTTTCCAGGTCCTTGATCAACGACTTGGGGGCATCGTCACCTTCGGCTCCGGCCTTGCTTACAACAACGAAAATCAGTTGGCCCGATTTTACAGTTTCCCCGGCTTTCGGGGCTTGTTCCAGCACAGTATTTATCCGCTCAGTACTCGGACGGTCCGCGCGCCTTTTGATCTTCAGGCCAAGCGCCGCAAGTTCTTTTTCACTCTCAAAAAAGTCCTTGCCGGTTATTTCGGGGACAGTTATCTCCTTGCCGGAGAGCGACATATAGACGACACCGGCCGCCGTTCCGAGAAACGCCGCCAGCAAGGCGGCGACCACCGCCAGCTTGCCTATCGCTGAAATACCTGCTTTTGCAAATCCCACGTACGACTGCTCCTAAAAACAACTTTCAAGTCTAGCATTATACGGGAAACAGGCAAATTCAACTTTGCCTAATGCGTTCTAATGCGGCAATGAAAAATCCATCCATTCCGTCGATGTCGGGCCGCGTTCTGGCATAGCCCGCTTCTGTAATGTGCGACGCCGGAACACTCGGCTGTACCAGGCGAAAAGAAGATTCGGCCGCAATGAATTCATCAACAACCTGTTCACCCTCTTCAACCTCGAGCGAGCAGGTCGAATAAATGAGCGATCCGCCCTCTTTGACGAGGTTGGATGCGTTCTTCAATATCCTGAGTTGTTTCTTCGATAATTCCGCCGGGTCGCCGGGTCGAATAAAGTACCGCAGTTCGGGGTTGTGCCGGATGGTACCGGTGCCGGTACACGGGGCATCGACGAGAACGGAATCAAACGCCTTCCCTCTGAACGGCATCGTCGTTTCAGCGTCATACTGAACGACTGCCGCGTCTGTAACTCCCTGAGATCGCAAATTTTCAAGCAGAAAACGGGTCCGGTGCGAATAAATGTCACCCGCAACGGGAAACACACTGGCATTCAAGGCCGCGATCTGCGTCACCTTGCTTCCGGGAGAAGCACATACATCCAAAAAACTTCCGCCAAACGGTATATCGACCGCGGCCGCCACAAGCTGTGAGCCTTCATCCTGAAAGTAAATAAGGCCGTCAGCAGATGCGGCGGACAATTTGGGAGTCATTTTATCCACAAGGAAGCATCCCGGAACGCTGCTCGAAGGCCTGGTCCCGGCAAACGAAAGATCAGCGGGCGCACGCGCGGTCAACCTAAACGACAAAGCCGATTCCGTATTGTTAGCTTCGGCAAGCCTGGCCGTCTCGTCGGCCCCGAATTGATTGGCCCATTTTTCGATCAGCCATCGCGGATGCGAGGACTCAATAGAAATGCGCTCGATCTCGTCCGCAAGGTTTGAGTACTCCGGCTTTTGCTTTGCACGACGCAATATGGCATTCACCATTGTGCGGGCTGACGACTTTTTTGCCCGATGCACAAGTTCTACACTCTCGTTCACGGCCGAGTGTGCCGGAACCTTATCTAAGAACCACAACTGGAACAGGCCAAGCCGCAGGCTGACGTGGACGGCCAGATCGAGGTTCTTTGATCTCGCCGCGCCGTTGATGTAATGGTCCAAAAATAGCTGCCGCCGCAGTACGCCCAGAGTGAGCCTATGGCAAAGCGCCCGGTCACGCGGAGTAAGCTGCTTTTCGTACTCAGGGAGTAGAATGGATGAGAACGCCCGGTCTCTTTCGATCTTCAGTAGGATGTCGAATGCCGCCGATCGGGCCGGAGAGATCTTCATTTCTGATCCTCAACGTGCCGCTGTGATAGATCGACACCGCTTCCCGGTTCAAGCTTGTCGTTGAGGGTCACCCGTTCGTCGAAGACAAAACATTCTCCCCGCCACATCTGTTCATCAACGGGAACTTCCTCAAGATACTTTAAGATCCCGCCGCGCAGCTGAAAAACATCGGCGAAACCGCGGGCTTTCATAAACGGCGCAAATTTCTCGCATCGGATGCCTCCGGTGCAGAACATCGCGACCTTTTTATGCTTTGCCGGGTCCAAATTCTCTTCCACGAATCGAGGCAGGTCGCTGAACTTCACGGTGTTCGGATTTACTGCATTCTCAAACGTACCTGAACGGAATTCGTAATCATTCCGTGTGTCAAGAACGAGAACCTCCGGATCAGAAATTATCTGGTTCCAATCCTTAGGATCAATATGCGTGCCGTGTCCGAGCGAAAGATCGACAGCCCGTTTCAGGGTCACGATCTCCGGCTTGATCCGGACCTCGTGTTTGCGAAACGGTGACTTGTCACTAAACGAGGATTTAGGCATGATCCGCGTATCCAGCAATGTTTCCGCCGCCGCGAGAAACGTTCCGATGCTTTCAGGCGCTCCGCAGAGGCTTGCGTTAAAACCTTCTTCGGCGATGAGGATCGTGCCGAAAACATGATGCTCCAGCAATGCGGAGGTGAGGTCGATTTTCAACGTCGCCAGCCTATCGGCGGGCCCAAGCGGCTTGAACTCGTAGAAGCTGATGATCTGGAATCGATTTACCATCTGAGGAATATTGTAAGGCATCAAAGGCAGATCACGTATTGATCGGATCTTTTATAAATTGGTCGCCGGTGCTGTCCCCTCGGCGCTTCTTTGCGGCCTTTGCGTCTTTGCGTGAGATCGGTTTCTTCTAACGCAAACCGCAGAGACCCCAAACAGATGTCAAGATCTCCAATTTTGTTCAAGAAGTAAATCGCTGGCCGATCTTAAAATGCCCGCCATTCAGAGCATCGCGAACAGCCATCCGCTTTTTTCCCTCAAGCTGGATCTCATCTATCAATAGTGTTGTTCCGGAACCAGCTTCAACTAGCAGCCTCCCGTCATCAATAGAAACGATCGTGCCTGGAACCGTGGGATCATTGTTATCCGCACCCATGGCCCGTACAGACCAGATGTTCAGCCTTTTGCCTTCGTGGAAAGTAAAGGAACCAGGAAAAGGCTGAAATCCACGGACCCGGGCGGCGATCTCTGCGGATCTCATTGACCAATCGATAAGGCCGTCTTCACGCTTCATTATCGGTGCGAAGGTCGCCTCATCATGGGCCTGCGGGACAGGTTTGATGATATCTATTTTCTCCAACGTCTCAACCAGAACATCGGCCCCGATGGCCGCCAGTCGATCCATTAATTCCACGGCCGTCGCATCCGCCCCGATCTCAATTTCGCGCGAAAGCAGAATGTCGCCGGTATCGAGGCCGGTGTTCATCCTGATCGTTGTCACGCCAGTTGTCGTTTCGCCGTTTACGATCGCCCAGTTTACCGGTGCAGCACCGCGATATTTTGGCAAAAGCGAAAAGTGCAGGTTCACAGCGCCGTTTTGGAATGCATCAAGGAATCCTTCAGGCAAAATACGCCCGTAGGCAACCACAACCGTAATCTCGGCGCTTAAGGATTTGAATTCCGCGAGCACCTCAGGCGTCTTTATCTTTGCGGGTTGAAAGAGCCGAAGATCTCGTTCCAAAGCCAGTTCCTTCACCGCAGAGAAACTGATCCTATTTCCACGTCCCGACGGGCGATCGGGCTGGGTGTACACACCCAACACCTCGTGCCCTGCCGTGAGCAGACGCTCAAGCGACCGGGCGGCCGCGGGCGGTGTTCCCATAAAAACGATCTTCATTTTTTTCGGGCAAGGCCGAGAGCATCCGCCATGATATAGAACGTCCAGTTCTCTTCCATCGAGCCTCTGATCAGGTCTGCATTTACTCCGACCGCAAAAATTGCCACGTCTTCGCCGCCGTGAGTTTCGCTCTTGAACGGAATGTTCGATTCCTGCAGATAATCAGGGGCAGTGACTTGTTCCTGGGTCAGTTCAGGCCTTTCGCCGGTACGGGCACCTGGGCCATTGGAATATCCAAGCGTCGTCATTGGCTTCTTATTCTTGTCCAATTTCGGCTTCTCTTCATACTCGCCGTGGTCGCCGATCTCACGTATTAGGCCGAGGATGTTGTTGCCGCGAGCCGGGTATCCCTGGATGAAGAATGTGTGGCTATGATCCGCTGTCACAATGATCAACGTGTTGTCGAGATCGACTTTGCTAACGGCCGTCCGCACCGCGTTTGAAAGCGCAATGGTATCGGTCAACGCGTGAAATGCATTGCCGTCGTGATGAGAATGATCGATCCGTCCGCCCTCGACCATCAGCACAAAGCCTTTCTTGTTCTTCGATAAGATGTCTATCGCCTTGCCCGTCATCTCGGAAAGCGAAGGCTCGCCCGCACCGTCCTTGGCGCGATCATAATCGAACCGCATGTGACTCGGTTCAAACAGGCCAAGAAGATGATCGGTTTTCTTTGGATCGATGGCAGCAAACTGCTTTTCGTTCCATGCGTAAGCCGAATTTTTATATTTCGATAACCATTCCTGCGTCAGGTCGCGGCCGTCAAGCCGCTTGCCTTTTTCGGCGGGATATTCCGGATCGACCGTTTCCTTTGGAATAAAATTCGTTCGTCCGCCGCCGAGGGCGACCTCAAGGCCGTTTCCATATTTGAATTCGAGAAGCTGACGGGCGATGTCTGGAAATTTCGCCTCCCATGCTTCCTTATTTTTCTTAAAGATATCCTCGTCCGATTCCCAATCGCGAAATGCCGTGTGCGCATAACATGCACCGGGCGTTGCATGTGTCAGGCGTGCGGTCGAAACAACACCGGTTGACTTGCCTGCTTCCTCCGCGTATTCGATCAAGGTCTTCGTCTCGTTGCCGGCGACCGTTTTGTAGTTTGAGAGCTGGACGTTCTGGTTGACTGATATCGTCCCTTCGTTCGACTTTACGCCGGTGATTATAGAACTCATCGTCGGTGCCGAATCCGGGGTTTGCTGGTTTGCCTGGTACGTTTTTGACAAGGCAGAGAACGGGAATTCTTCAAAACTGAGACGGTTCTCTTCACCGCTCTCGCCGCGGAGCTGGCCTTCAAGTATTCGTGCGGCAGTAAGCGTAGATACACCCATTCCATCGCCGATGAACAAAATGACGTTCTTTGCCCGCCCGCGCCGGACTTTGGTTGCACGAGCCCGCGCAACTGCGTTCCAGCCATCGCGCCGCCACGTCTCAGGAGATTCTTCCCGCTTTACCGGAAAGCGGACGACAGAGGATTGGCCTATGATGTTGCCTGATAAGCAGATCAAACTTATCAGCTGAAGCAATACGATAATTCTTGTTTTCATTTTCTTTTTGTTAGGGAGAGACAGCGAGCATTGACGCACGCGAGGCGTCAATGCGGAAGCCCGGATATTAATAAGGACGTGATGCATGCGTAAGCAACATCTTCTCTCGGCCTTCCGCAGCGGTGTTAATACGCGCAGTGATAGTTAGCACCTTCGTAGATCCTGGCCCACTTATCTCCCGCACGACGGTAAACGTTAAACCCGGCGCCTTCGAATGACTGAATGTAGGTAAAAACCTCGGCAACGCCATCGTGATCTATATCCAGAACATCAAGCAGCCGCTCATGATACACACCATCATCCACCGAGCTGATCTCGCCGCCCATTACATCCTTCTCTTCTATCACGCGATAATCGGTTGCACCGAAGGAATATTTTTCGTCCGGCCCCTTGTCGGCGATAAAAAAAAGTAAAGCACGGCTTTTCGGAGAGGGTTCCGCCCAGAAAGTGCCGACCAATTCTATTTTTCCATCACCATTTACATCGAGCGACGTCAGGTTGAGATAGTTCATCTTCCTTGCCGCGGCCGGGCTTACCCCTTGCTTTTCGAACTCCTGCCGAACAAGCGCTTCGATCTCGCTGCGTTCAACCGCGGTTGGCATACGTCGAACGCCGCTGGCCTTTGTACCGAGTACAATATTCGAAGCAAGCGCCATTACATTTCCCTTCAATTTTGCTCGGGTTGATGAGGGGGTCACAGAAGCAGTACTTGCGCTGCATTCGGCCTTCGGGTCGGCACTCTTGACCGTAACCTTTCCCGATGCCGCGCCGCCGAATATCAGCGGATACGTTGAACCAGCCTTATAGTAAGATCGATGAAACGCAGCGATCTTTGCGGGCTCGCTTGCATTGTCGATCGCCTGCGTGATCTTCCCTTTTTCCACGTAGCCGATGGGTTCAATGACAGACCCGTCGTTGAGCACGGCAAACACTATCGGCCTCTGCTTTGATAAGGCGGCCTTCGGCTTTGCCTTCTGGCCAAAGGATGCCGTCGCAAGCGCGACACAAAACAGCAGCGAGATGCCGCTAAGCAATGAACGATTCATATTAGATCTGATCAAACCCGCTGCGAAACTAGCTTGGCCTGCATGAACTGAAGCAGATACTCGCGTCCGCCGGCCTTTGAATCTGTGCCGCTCATATTGAATCCGCCAAACGGGTGAGCACCGACCAGAGCTCCTGTACATTTGCGGTTCAGATATAGATTGCCAACATGAAACTCATGCCGTGCCCGTTCAAGCCGGGCCTGGTCGGTTGAATAGACCGCGCCCGTCAGGCCAAATTCGGTATCGTTCGCGATCTCTAACGCGTGGTCGAAATTGCGGGCCTTGATCACGGCCAGTACCGGTGCAAATATCTCTTCCTGTTCGATCGTCGCTCCTGGCTGAACATTCGCGATCACGGTCGGCTGAATAAAATAGCCGTTCGTATCATCGCCAGTTCCGCCGATCAGGATCTCGCCACCTTCCTCCGCACCCTTCTTAATATAGTTAAGCGTGGTGTCAAAAGAACGCTTGTTGATAACCGCGGAAACGTTCGTATCTCCCTCTGTAGGCTGGCCGATCCGCAGAGACTCAGTAAGGCTGACTACTTTTTCAACAAGCTCGTCATGAACTTTCTCATCAACGATCAGACGTGAACAGGCAGAGCACTTTTGCCCCTGAAACCCGAATGCGGCAGAGACAATTCCGGCCGCCGCCGAGTCAAGGTCTGCATCATCGGTGACAATGATCGCGTCTTTTCCGCCCATTTCCGCAACTACTCGCTTGATCCATTTTTGACCGTCACGCGTCTTTGCCGCCTCTTCATTTATGTGCAGCCCGACTCCCTTAGAACCGGTAAACGAAATGAACCGCGTTTTCGGATGGGTGACCATCGCTTCGCCCGTAGCCGCGCTGCCGGTCAGAAAGTTCAAAACACCGGGAGGAAGCCCGACCTCTTCGGTCAGCTCGACGAATTTCGCGGCAATAGTAGGCGAATCTGATGATGGCTTCAATACGACCGTATTTCCAGCAACTATGGCGGCGACCGACATTCCGGCCATGATCGCCAGCGGAAAATTCCACGGCGGAATGATGGCCCCAACGCCAAGCGGCACGTATTCGAGTCGATTGTCCTCGCCGGCGACCTTTGTGAGCGGTTGATGCTCAGACCACCGAAGCATTTCACGGCCATAGAATTCAAGAAAATCTATCGCCTCGGCTGTATCACCATCTGCCTCGGCCCAGGTCTTTGAAACTTCATACACCATCACGGCCGAGAACTCGTGTTTTCGCTGCCGCATCAGGTCGGCCATCTTGAACAAGTATTCCGCACGGTTTGCCGGCGAGACCTTTTTCCACGATTCGAACGCGTGGGCCGCCGCCTCAATAGCCCTATTCACAAGCGTCGTGTCCGAATCGACCTCGGAAAAAATACCCACCACCTCGGACTTATTCGACGGGTTATAGCTTTGAAATTTACTGTCGAGCTGAAGCTTTTCGCCTCCGATGCGGATCGGATATTCGCGGCCAAGTTCGCCCTTTACTTTCACCAGTGCCGCTTCCATTGCGGCGGCATTCTCCGGCACCGAAAAGTCGGTGAACGGTTCATTCTTAAATTCGTCCATTACACGTTGCGTTTGCATAACTTTCCTCTATCTATATTGCTGCTGTTTGATCTCGTTCAGTTCCCACTCATCAAGAAGTTCGGGCATGACAGGTTCTGATTCCTGCTGCCACCCCAGGACAAAGCGCGGTTCCTGTGTATCGCTCAGGTGTTTGACGTAGCTTAGAATGAGCTTCCATCCCGCAAGCAGGTACAGGTTGAGTTCGCGGATCGAACGGACCTCGGTCGTCAGTCTGGTATCTTCCATACTCATTCCCATTTACCGGTCTTTTTCAAATGCCTGATCTTTCGTTTTGCCATCTCCCGTTTGAGGACCGTCATCCGGTCGAGGAAAACTATTCCATCGCAGTGATCTGTTTCATGAAGAACACATCGGGCTGCCAAACCGTCGAGGTCCATTTCAAATTCGTTTCCTGCCACATCCTGCGCCCGCACGATAACGCGCATATCCCGCTTCACCTGTTGATAGAGCCCAGGGAACGAAAGACAGCCCTCATCGCCTACTTGCTCACCCTCGACATGAAGTATCTCGGGATTGGCAAAGACCAGTTTGTTCGGTTCGCCGTTCTCGAGCGGTACGTCCATAACAAAAAAGCGCTGCGACGACCCTACCTGCGGGGCCGCAAGCCCGACGCCGCCCGCGGCGTACATCGTCTCAAACATGTCCTCGACAGTATGCCGAAAACCGTTAGCAAATGATCCATCACCAACAGGTTTTCCGACGGCGAGAAGTACCGGTTCAGGATAATGAACGATCTTCAAAAGAGGCATAAGGGATAGTTTATCCCAAAACCGCCGCTCGTGTAACCTGCCCCTCGCTTGCTACGCAACAAATTTCCAGCATCAACATCTATTTTGGCCGAACAAGTTAACGATGGCCACCGCCGCAAGCCCTCTAAGGCACTATTCGACCGCGATCTTCGCCCTTTCGGCCTTGGCCCAGTCGCAGAGCATTCGCGATTGATCTGGTGTAAGGGCAGCATCTCCATGGACCCACAGATAGGAACTAAGCGGCATGGCTCCACTCTCAATATGCTCACATATTTCCTCGAGCTTGTGCGCCTTCTTCTTGGCGGAATAGGTATTCCACTCACTAAAATTCAGTTCGCCGCGGCCTTCAGTGATGTGGTCCGAAAGCCACCAGGAAACCGGTGCGATCTGTGTATACCAGGGGTGGGCCGTTTTGTTTGAATGACAATCGTTGCAGGACCGGGCGAGCACCATTTGAACATCCGCGGGAACATTCATGGATTCCTCGATCGCCTGGCCCGGCACGATAGGCGGATTCGAAAACGTCGGGCGGAAGAACTGGATGACCACAACGGCGCCGGCCAGGACCAGGAATGCGATCTTAAGAGCTTTTCTCATGACGATGGAGCGCTTTATTATTCTGCGGCACGTGTTTAAAATATGAACGCTAAGATGTTTGCGTTCATCTTACTTGTGATGGCTTGTCATGTCCAGATAAAAATGCCAGCTAACGGCCGAAGCCCGCGGAGATAACGCAGCCGTTAATATGTTCAATCCCGTCGTCGTAGCGATACCTTTCTTTGCCGCCGCCATAGCGCTTGAAGCCTGGTGGACGGGACGCACAGGCTTTGCCGCCTATAATAAAAAGGACGCATGGAATAATATACTCATCGGTTTCGTCAGTGTCGGATTTGGCTTCTTGTTCGGCCTGTTCATCGCCGTGATCTATGAGGCGGCCTTTTTGCTCGCCCCGTATAAGTTTCCGGCCGATGCCTGGTGGTCGTGGGCCATATTATTTTTCATTGACGATCTGGCTTATTATTGGTTCCATCGGGCGAGTCACGAAATGAGACTGTTTTGGAATTTTCATGTCGTCCATCATTCAAGCGAAGAATACAACCTGAGCGTTGCCGTTCGACAGAGCTGGTTTAGCGGGCTGCTCCATTGGATCTTTTATGTTCCGGTAATGTTCCTTGGTTTTGCTCCGTGGATGTTCCTTGTGATGCATGGGTTCAATTTGATCTATCAGTTCTGGATACACACAAAGCTGATCGATCGTCTCGGCCCTCTTGAGTTGTTCTTGAACACGCCGTCGCATCACCGCGTTCATCACGGAGTGAATGAAATGTATCTGGACAAAAACTATGCAGGCGTTCTGATCATCTGGGACCGTATGTTCGGGACCTTTGTGAACGAGGCTGACACACCGCGATACGGCATCATAAAA
Organism: Acidobacteriota bacterium; assembly: GCA_020846885.1. Taxonomy (GTDB): domain Bacteria; phylum Acidobacteriota; class Blastocatellia; order Pyrinomonadales; family Pyrinomonadaceae; genus OLB17. The sequence continues at coordinate 26,311 of JADLDC010000055.1, forward strand.
CCGGTCAATAGTTTTAATTCGATCTGGATCAACACGCACGCCTGGGTCGAAATGTGGCGGGAACTGCGCGGCCGAAATTCTTTGTGGTCAAAATTGCGATGCGTCTTTGGCCCGTCCAACATGGTTCTGGCATTACACGATGAAGAACGGCAAATGCCGTACCCGCGTCGATCAATATGAAAAGACAACTTCTTGCAGGTTTTGTATTTCTCCTCGCACTCTCCTTCTGTGCTCTGGCCCAGGCTGTGACCGTGACGCCGAAGAAAACCGTTTACAAGCGTCCAAGGCCGATATCGAAATATAAGCGAACTTTTACAGTCACGTATCCCAGGATCAGAGCCGCGACACCAGCCCTGTCAAAAAAGATCGAGACGGCCATTAGCTATTCGAAAGTCCTTGGGCTTAATGTTAACGAAGAGATCAACGAAGTGCAGTGGCTTGAAGAAGCAGATTACACCGTTGATTATAACGATCGCGGGATCTTTGTCATAACACTTTCAATGAACGGATCGGGCGCTTATCCCGACGGCAGTTCGAAGACCATAGTAATAGATACGAAGACGGGCCATCGGATCGGAACGCCCCAAGCGTTCAGAGACACGAGCGGCCTGTTAGATCTGATAAGAGAACGACAAAAAGCTGAGATCGGATCAGCGATCGAAGAGATAAAAAAAGATCCGGATGCTGCGGAATCGGATCCGTCGGGCCTTTTTTCAGAGAAGATTTTTTCGTTGAATGATCTCGATCAGTTTGCGCTCGATGCGAATGGGATCACTTTCATTTATGATTACGAGTTCCCGCATGTAATCGAGGCACTTGAACCGGAAGGGCGATACAAATTTACATGGAAGGAGATCGCCAAATTCATTAAACCAGGCGGACCGCTCGCGAGTTTCATATCAAAATAAATTCAGACTATGCACAACAGAAAGATAAGAGTACTTGTTGCAAAGCCCGGCCTCGACGGGCATGATCGCGGAGCAAAAGTAATCGCACGCGCGCTGCGTGACGCCGGTATGGAGGTGATCTATACAGGGCTTCGGCAAACACCGGAGATGATCGCGACCGCTGCGCTGCAGGAAGATGTCGACGCGGTCGGCATCTCGATACTTAGCGGCGCACATCGAACATTGTGTCCTCGCATCGTTGATCTGCTTCATCAAAATGGAATGACCGACACACTCGTTCTTGTCGGCGGCATCGTTCCCGAAGAGGACATCGCGCAGTTGAAAGAGAATGGTGTATCGGAGGTATTTCTGCCCGGCACTTCGACTGAAGATATTGTCACCTTCATCAACGCGAACATCCGTGCGCAAAATTAGCGCAAAAAAAAATTAAAAAAAACTTATCGAAGCTTTGCAAAATTGTAGTAATCATTTCTGCAATATGTTATTGTGCGCTTACAAGATTTATTTTTGAATCTTGATCGTGTTCGATGTCAGACAGAAAACGTGCGAGACAAACGAACGAAAATCCAATTAACAATTCAGAAACGAATGCAGTCGATTCGTTAAGAGCCGACCTAACGGTTGCGCTCAGAACAAGAGGGTAAGACCGGAAACATAATTCCATTTGGAGGAACATGTCAGCTAAGAAAAAAGTTATGGAAACAAAAACCTCATTTGCAGATGCGAGCGCTTCGCTCACAAGTGTTGCCGATGTTGCCGCGATGGCGGTAAAGAAAGCGGCGGCGAAACCGGCAGCAAAAAAAGCTGCTACGAAATCCGCGGCAAAGCCTGCGGCAAAGAAGGCGGCGGCTAAACCCGCTGCGAAGAAAGCAGCGGCAAAGTCGTCTGCTAAACCCGCGGCCAAAAAAGCTGCCGCAAAGCCGGCGGCGAAGAAAGCTACGGCGAAAGCCGCTGCTAAACCTGCGGCAAAGAAAGCCGCGGCTAAACCCGCTGCTAAAAAGGCGGCTGCGAAACCGGCTGCGAAGAAAGCGGCGGCTAAGCCCGCTGCAAAGAAACCGGCTGCCAAATCAGCGGCCAAGAAAAAATAACCTTGATGCGGCGTTGAAGAAATTCGACGCCGCTTTTTCTTTTGGACGGATTTTCACAGCTCAAGCCTTGCCGTTTGTTTTCGTCAGCCGCTCGCCAGACCCAACAAGTTCACTCGCTCCTGATCACACCATTGCAAATCATTCATCCGTTTGATTAGAATCGGAGAATGATCAAATTAAACAACGTGAATAGCGCTGGCCGATCGGAAGTTCTGCGGCCGGTAGTGGCAAAGAAGATTACGGCTATCGCGCTTGCTGCGCTGATGATGGTCTCGTTCGTCTTTATCGACAATTCGATCTCGCCGTCCGGCAGCTCGTTCGCCGCACAGGCACAGACCGTCACCGCAAAGCGGCGTAAGAAAGGCATTATTCGCAAGAGCTACGCCGGAGGAAAATGGGTTACACGAAAAGTGTGGCGCGGCGGCAAATGGGTCACAGTCAAAACCTGGAAAGGGACAAAATGGGTAGGCAAAAAATCATGGCGTACAGGCCGTAAGGTTGTCAGCCGAACGAAGAAGGTCGTTTACTAATTTTTATGCGCGCGGTCATCGATTGATATGGGCGTTGCTGAAATGCAAACGCCCTTTTCTTCTATCTGCACGGCGACCCTGCCCAGTCGCTAACCGATCGTCCTGTTGAGAGGGCGCTGGCACGATACATGCATACTTATTCGTATCGGGATTCGGATAAGAAAGTCGAATCGACGATCAGGGAGGAACTTATGAAAATACGGAGTTTAGCAGGTATCGGCTTGTTCTTTGGAATTGTACTATTTTCGTGCGTTACCGCCGAGGCGCAGGTCGTCGAGGTTGTAAAGGATGCAGCGTCAGCAACCAAAAAGATCTCGAAAAAGACCGCAAATGTGGTTGCGGATGGTGCCGTGCAAGCAGCCGACACAACCGCCGACCTCACTGTCGGTGCCGCAAAAAAGACCGGATCGGTCTCGAAAAAGATCGGCAAATATACCGTTAATGTGACTGAAAATGTGGCTGGTGCAGCCTATGAAGGCGGAAAATATTTTACGGTCAAAACCTGGGACGGCACGAAATGGGTATCGAAACGGGTCTGGTTCGCGACAAAAAAGGCGGCCGACGCAACGAAAGACTTCGTCGTCGGTGACGGTGAAAAGAAGCCGTAAACGCATCGCGGCACAGACATCTCTAATTTTCAGGATGGTCAACCAACGGTTCGGTTGTTGACCGTCCATTTTTTTTGTTTTCTAATAACTCCTTATGAAACAAACAGTTCGTGTTGCGGGCGGTCAGGGGTTTTGGGGCGATCTTTTGACGGCGCCGATCGACCAGGTTCGAAAAGGGCCGATCGATTATTTGATGCTCGACTATCTCGCCGAGGTAACGATGTCTATTCTGCAAAAGCAGCGAAATCGTGACCCGCAAGCCGGATATGCACGCGATTTTATTTCGCTGATGCAGGAAATACTTCCCGACTGCGTTGAGAAGAATATCAAGGTCCTATCAAACGCGGGCGGCGTAAATGTTGCGGGCTGTGCGGAGGCAATTCGACATGCCGCCGTCGAACTTGGCCTGCAAGGCAAAGTGAAGATCGGCGTTGTGACCGGCGACGATGTTCTTGATCGGCTCGACGGCTGGATCACCGATGGGATCGAGATCAATTCGATGGACGACGGAACGCCGCTCGCCGCGATCCGCGACAAGGTTCAGGCGGCAAACGTTTATCTCGGTGCCGAAGCTCTTGTGGAAGCGCTCGGGCGCGGAGCAAGCATCATCGTCGGCGGACGCCTGACCGACACTGGCCTCACCCTCGCACCGCTGATGCATGAATTCGACTGGTCGTTCGACGATTGGGACAAGGTCTCGGCCGGCACTATCGCCGGACACATCATCGAATGCGGTGCCCAATCGAGCGGCGGAAATTGTCAGTACGATTGGCAAAACATCCCAGACATGGCGAACATCGGATTTCCGATCATCGAAGCCTCACCCGACGGCACATTAATTGTCACAAAACACGAAGGCACCGGCGGCCGCGTCAATGTTCAGTCCGTCACCGAACAGCTTCTCTACGAAATGGGCGACCCGAAAGCCTATATCACACCCGATGTCGTCGCTGATTTTTCTTCTATCAATTTAGAGGCTGCAGGCGAAAACCGCGTCCGCGTTTTTGGCATCAAGGGCAACCCGAAAACTGATTTCTATAAAGTCTCGATCGCCTATTCCGATGGCTGGAAGTCGGTCGGCACACTGGTCTATTCGTGGCCCGACGCACTTGAAAAAGCACAGGCCGCCGACAAGATCTTGCGTGAAAGATTAGAGCGATTGGGTTTGAAATTCGATTTGATCCTGACCGAATTCGTCGGCGTCAATGCGACTCACGGGCACCTCGCTCACAGCTCCCCTCGATGGGAGGCCGCCGCTTCGGCCGGCGGCGCGGCTCTCTCTTCGGGCACGACTCCTGACTATCCCGAGGCCCAGCTCCGCGTCGCTGTCCGCGGCCACGACCGCGCATCCGTCGAACGCTTCACCAAAGAGATCGCGCCGCTCATCCTGACCGGCCCTCCCGGTGTAACAGGCTTCGCAGGCGGCCGTCCCAAGGTAGAAGAGATCATGGCCTACTTCCCGGCGCTGATACCGAAGTCACTGATCCAAACCAAGGTCGATATTGTCGGGGCATAATGCCAGGACCGGGAGCGGTAGCGACTGGGTGTGTATCTGCGGGCGTGAATGGCATCGGGATCATCAGCGTGCCAAAGCGTGCCAAGCATATCGGACAGTCACGTGGTGTCGCGGCGGCACACCTACTTCTCCAAAAACTTGGCAATTCCCTTCTGGCAATCTAGAGTCATCCTCGCCTTTGCGTTCGTGACGACGCCTTGTTCTATGGCATCGGCAAAATTGTTCCCGTCGATCGAATAAAGCAGATGCTTTGTCATTTCGACGGCTGAGCGGCTGACTTTCGTATAGGTCGACACGTATTCGAGCACAGCGGCCTCAAACGATTCTTCATCGAATACGCGGTTGACCAGGCCAATGTCAAGAGCTTCTTCTGCAGAGTATTCGAAGCCTTGCGTGAGGAGTTCAAAGCTCTTTTTTTCACCGAGGTTTCGACGCAAAATGCCGGCAACCATCGCGGGGACAAAGCCGATCTTGACCTCAGGATAGCCAAATCGAGCGGTTTTTGTCGCGACGACCAGATCACAGGCCGTCGCAAGCCCGCAGCCGCCTGCAAGAGCTCGTCCGTGAACGGCCGCGACCACCGGAACCCTCACCTGACGAATGAGCTGAAATAGTTCTGCGAGGCTGCGAGCATCGTCAACGTTCTCTTCATACGAAGCAGTCGCTATCTTTTGGATCGCAGAAAGATCGGCCCCCGAACAGAAATCCTTTCCCGCCCCGCGAATCACGATCGCACGCAAGTGTTCGTCAGCATCAGCGTCGGCCTCGCGTAATCCCCTCTTCAGGGCCGCGATCAGTTCATCATTCAACGCATTCCGCTTCTCAGGCCGGTTGAGCGTGATCATGCGAACCGAGCTTTCATCGAAGATCTTAAGAATTTCGGTCATTCATCAATTGTGAATTGTAAATTATCCCATTGTGAATTGGGGACAAAAGTCATCCTTTAACCAATTAACAATTCTTCAATGGACAATTTACAATTGACCTCCTTCATTGTTCAATTTGCAATCTACAATTACGGATACAATTTCGAAGCACGATCGATCTCTGCCGCAAATCTTTCAATCGTCGCGGCGGCTATGCCAATTTGCTCCTCGGCCTCTTTCCAGTTGCGCTGCTCGATAGCTTCGCGAATACCCGGCAAAGTTTTTACGCCGTAGCCGGTGTAAAATCCGGGGGCGTAGATCTGGTGCCGGAACCAATCGCGGCGCGGCAGGCCCGCGCTTCGGGTAAGTGCCCGTTCAGTTTTGTATAGGACCTGGTCGAGTTCGGCGGATGAAGATCCGCCGGCCCTTGACTTGTAATTTGCCGCGCTCGCCTGCAGCTTTTGCACAGCGTTTTGAAGCGGAGCAAAATTCAGGTAGGGCACAGCATCCTTGACTTTCGGCGTGATCAGCTTTTCCTTAGGATCTTGAACGGCGGGCCACATGCCGTTTGAGATCGCGTAATTGCTGGCCTTGGTCTCGTCGCGCATTGTGTCGGCAAGCCGCGTTACTTCATTCGCATACTGCCCAACAGTCTCCGCAAAATTCGAAAATTCGAACGGTACCGTATCAGAGTCGGCAAGACGCAATGTTGTCC
>JADLDC010000056.1 GCA_020846885.1 Acidobacteriota bacterium
CGGCACGCGACAGGGCAAAAGGAAAGGCACGCAAGCTTTTTTATACGATCCTCAGTCTTGGATGGAATGGTTCGAACCGGACATGGTCGCGGTATGAAACCGTTTATGCCGTGCTTGCCGCCCTTGCGACGCCGCTGGTCCTGTCTGTACACAGTATCGTCAGTTTCGATTTTGCGACATCGCTTGTTCCCGGTTGGCATTCGACCATCTTTCCGCCGTACTTTGTTGCAGGTGCCGTCTTTTCAGGCTTTGCGATGGTGACAACGCTGCTTATTCCGGTGCGGAAGATCATGCATCTTGAGGCGTACATAACCATTCGCCACCTCGACAATATGTGCAAGATCACGCTGCTGACCGGTTCGATCGTCGGCTTATCGTACCTGACAGAGCTGTTCACCGGCTTCTACAGCGGCAATACCAATGAGATCTTCGTCATCATCAATCGGATGCTCGGCCCGTACGCCTGGGCTTATTGGGTTATGTTCAGCTGCAACGCACTTATTCCGCAGCTGTTTTGGTTCAAGGCTTTTCGGACGAAGATCCCGTTGATCTTAATGCTGTGCATTCTCGTGAATGTCGGAATGTGGTTTGAACGATTCGTTATTATCGTAACGAGCCTGCACCGCGACTATCTGCCGTCTAGTTGGGCGATGTTCATCCCGACATTGACCGATGTGGGTTTGCTGGTTGGCAGTTTCGGGTTGTTCTTTACGGCGTTCCTGCTCTTCCTTCGGCTGTTTCCGGCCATTTCGATAAACGAGGTCAAAGGAGTATTGCATTATGCGCGCGACTGAATCGAGCGAAAAGACCGTGCGTTACGCGGCGGCATTTTTCGACAACGAAATGGACCTGATGGCAATAGCGGCAGAGGCCCGGCTGCGCGGCTTTGAGATACAGGATGTTTTTACGCCGTATCCGGTCCACGGCATGGATCGGGCGGTAGGGCTGCGGCGCTCGAGGTTGGGTTGGATAGCATTTGTCGCAGGTGTTCTGGGCCTGATCTCGGCGATCATTCTTCAAGTATGGACATCCGCCTATGACTGGCCGCTAAATGTCGGCGGCAAACCGTTCAATTCGTTTCCGCTGTTCGTTCCGGTCATGTTCGAGCTGACCGTGTTGTTCTCAGGACTGATCTCCATCGGTGTGCTTTTTATGCTGAACCGGCTTTGGATATTCAGCAAAAAAGAGATATTTGAACGCGTTACGGACGATCGGTTTGTTCTGGTCCTGAAACAGGCGGATGCGTCGTTCGATAACGACAAAGCCGCCCGTCTATTTAAAAAATATAACGCCATCAAGGTGGTGGAAGGGGACAGATTTGTATGAGAAAGAGCCTGACCGCGATTCTGTTCATTCTTTTGCCGGTCGTCGTGATCGGCGGCATGGCGGCATTTAGCCGCGATACGACAAAGCGGAATCGTGAATTCCCGACGCAGATGGAATACTCGCCCGCCTACCTGTCGCAGACAGCAAATCCTGTCCTGCCAAACAAAATGACGCTCCAGCCGCCCGTCGCCGGAACCATTCCTCGCGGGTTTACGCCATTTCATTACGGCGCCACGCCGGAAGAGGCCATCCGCGCGGGGAGCGAACTTGCCAACCCATTTCAGGCAACACCGGAGAATCTCGCGCGCGGCCAATATATCTACACAAACAGCTGCGCTGTCTGCCACGGAACGACGGGAGCGGGCGATGGGCCGGTGATCCCAAAATTCCCAAATCCTCCTTCGTATCTGACCGACGCGGCCAAGGCCCTGCCGGACGGCACAATGTTCCATGTCATCACAATGGGCAGGAACAATATGGCGTCATACGCCGCCCAGGTTTCGGCGGAAGACCGGTGGAGGGTAGTTCTCTATATTCGCAGTCTGCAAGGAAAGTGACCTATGGCGAAGAATGTGATCATCAATGGACTCGAACGGAATATCCTCTTTGGCCTGTTGGCCGTAGGCGTGATCGGAGGCATCGCGGCCTTGATGTCGAGCGACCGCTTCTGGTTCAGTTTTCTGCAGAACTCATTGTTTATTTTGACCATAGCGCTCGGTGCCGTTCTTTTTGTCGCATTTAAGGCCGTATCGAACGCCGGTTGGTCCACCGTCCTGCGGCGGGTGCCGGAAGCGATGATGGGCTATGTTCCGGTCGGGGCTGTCGGCATGCTTCTGGTTTTCTTCGGGCGCAACACGCTGTATGAGTGGGCACGCGGGCCGCTTGTCGCACACGGGCCCGAGGTGGACCTAAGCTTTAAGAACGCCTGGCTGAGTACGCCCTTTTTCTTTACGCGGATGGTTATTTACCTTGCCCTCTGGTGCGGGCTGATCTATCTGATAAAGCGGGCCTCGTTCCAACAGGACGTGGATGGCAATGTCGAACACACCCGAACCAGAAAGATCTATTCATCGATCTTTTTGGTCGTTTTTGCGATCACTTTCTCGCTCGCCTCGTTCGATTGGGTAATGTCGCTGGAACCGATGTTCTTCAGCACGATCTTCGGCTTTTATATGATCGCGGGCACACTGACCAGCAGTGCCGCCGC
>JADLDC010000057.1 GCA_020846885.1 Acidobacteriota bacterium
CTGGCGATGCTGCGGTCGGAACGTGCGATCGAGCATAATTTAGAGAAACTCCTGCTTGCGTATCCGCGTTCGAACGAAACTGAAGAGCGTTTTCGGTCAAACCGGCCAACGGCGCTTTTGCTTACCGGGCCTTTCCAATTCGAACAGCCTGCCGTTTATGCCGCGGCGCGAAAGTTCGGCATCCCAACCCTGGCTTACATACCTTCATGGGACAATGTGACCACAAAACATCGAATGGTCTTTAGCTATGACGCTTACATAGTTTGGAACGAGAAGGTCAAGCAGGAGCTTCTCGATTTTTATCCGGACTCGCGCCAGAAGCCGATATACGTCATTGGGCCTCCACAGTTCGATGTGTTTTATCAGGATCGCTTTTTCGAGAATCGAGAAGAGTTTTGTCGAAAGCAGGGCCTCGACCCGACATTGCCGATAATTGCCTATGCCGTCGGTTCGCCTAATTTTCTTAAAGAACATTATGGAGCGGTTTATTTGGCCAAGAAGGTCTCCGAGGGGAGGCTAGGCGATGTTCAGCTTTTGATCCGGCCCCACCCGATCCATGACAACGCCGAGATGCGGGAGCTGTTTGATCCGTTTGGGCCGCGTGTCCGGCTACAGAAATCGACGAACGCGGGAAAGCAGCTTACTCGGCGAACGCAGGATGTGGAACAGATCACAGAATGGGTCAACACGTTCAGGCACGCCGCCGTTGTCGTTAACCTTTCTTCTACCGTAACTGTCGACGCCTCGATCTTCGACAGGCCGGTAGTGAACCTTGATTTCGACCCGCAGCCGGGTCAATTCGATCAGCAGCTCATAAGAGAGGTCAATCACAGTTGGCCGCATTTCAAACCTATAGCAGAATCCGGCGGCGTCTGGCTCGTAAACGATTTTGATCAGATGGAGCAAGCGATCAGGAAGTATTTAGAGGAGCCTCAGCTACATCGCGAAGGGCGTAGATGGGTTGTCGAACATGTTTGCGGATTTACTGATGGCCGCTGTGGTGAACGTATGGCGGAGGCTGTGCGGAATTTTGCTGATACGGTAACTTCTCGGCGCTCCGAGGTCTAGCAGCCGAGCCTTCATGAGCTTAGCGTGCGAACACAATGCGTCCTCTTTGTTCTTGCGTGAAAGCCAAGATCGCTGCCAGCGTCAAACCTCAATGCCAGGAAAAGGAAGTATAGTCACGATCATTCCGAGGGGTGAAGTGCTGCGGAACTTCGGACTCACTGGTACGTTAGAACGTATTGCAAGCCGCGCGACCCTTTCAGTGATCTCTGTAAATTCGCCTGAGAGCTATCGCAAAATGATGGCCCATTCTGCGACAAAGATGTTTCCCCTGACGGAGTTTCCCGAACATTGGTTGGTAAGGATTCAAAGAGAAATACTCGATATTGCACATGGGCGGCAGTTGTGGTCACAGGCTGCCCAAGCCCGGTGGCGGACACGGGACCTCGAGGCATTTACACCCGGCCAAAAGGTCAAACGTTTCGGCAAAAAAGCGGTAGGGATCGCAATGGCGAACAGGACAGGACTAAACCTACTTTCCAAGGCCGAAAGGTCCGCCAGCCGTCTTTTGAGTCATCGAAAGGCTTACGATAGTTTCTATAAGTCGGTCAGGCCGTCGCTTGTTTTTAACGGCTCGCATATCCACAGCAGGAACGCGATCCAAGCCGTGCAGTCGGCGCAATGGCTTGGAATTCCGACCGCTACGTTCATCTTCAGCTGGGATAACCTGACGTCCCAGGGCCGAATCATCCTGCCGTATGATTATTTTTTGGTCTGGAATCAAGCCCTCAAGGAACAACTGCTTGAGATGTACGATTGGATACAGCCTGAGAACGTTTTTGTAACAGGAACGCCGCAGTTCGATTTTCATTTCAGACCAGAGTTTTATTTGAGCAGGACCGAGTTCTGCCAGTCGATCGGAGCCGATGTGTTGCGGCCGATCATATTGTATTCGACCGGAATGGCGAATCATATGCCCGGCGAGCCGGAGATCGTTGAACAGATAGCCGATATGTTGCATGGTCTCGGGACACCGCAGCCTCAACTTCTAGTACGCGTCTATCCAAAGGACCAAACCGGCCGGTTCGACGATCTAAAACGCCGACGTAAAGATATCCTATTTCCTAGCGTAGCCTGGGAAGCAGAGGGGTTTACGCCTAGAGCGGAAGATTCTTATGCGCTCGTGAACAGCCTGAGGCACTGTGCCGTCGGGATCAATGTTGCCTCCACGATTTCGCTGGAGTTGTGTATGTTCGATAAGCCCGTGATCAACGTGGCCTATAATCCAACTTCGGTCTCCGAAAGGGAGATATCCTATCGTTCCTATTATGAATTTGACCATTACAAGCCCATCGTCGCAAGTGGCGCTGTTCGGGTTGCAAGATCCGAACGTGAGATGCTCGAGTTTCTACGGTCGAGTTTAGAACATCCGGCGGCAGAAAGTTCGGAGCGTAAAAATCTCATATCCGAAATGTTTGGAAATACGCTGGACGGAAAGTCGAGTGTGAGAGTCGCGGATACCCTTCTTCAACTCGCGGGAGCTTAAGCTGTCAGCAGTGGAAAAAAGAGAATTGAGCATATCAGTCGTGGTCCCTACCCTCCGGAGGCCCGGGGAAATTGAAGCCTTTCTCCAGAATCTTTGCGAGCAAGACGTACTCCCGTTTGAGGTCATCGTTGTCGATGGTGCTCCGGAGGACGTTCGGGCCACGGAAAGCGTGGTTGAGCGGTTGCGCTCCTCGTTCGCATTCGACCTTCAATACATGCGGCAGCAAGGTGGGACCGCCGTGCAAAGAAACGCAGGAATCGATTTGGCACAGGGATCATTGATCGCATTACTTGACGATGATGTCAGGCTCACCCCGGGTTTTCTTAAGACGATGGCTGACGTATTCGTCGCCGATGGCCAGAAGAACATCGGTGGCGTCGTTGGCTACCGGATCAACCGACATTTCGAAATTGCCGGTTCACAACGCTGGCGCCTGTACAAACGACTCAAGCTTCTTTCAGTTTTTGAGCCCGGCCGCTATGACTTCGCCTGTGGTTACCCAATTAATAACAACTTGCAACCCCCGTTTACTGGGACTCGTGAAGTGGATTTTATGACCACGGCATGCGCCGTATGGCGTCGCCAAGTCTTTGACTCTGGACTTAGGTTCTCTCCCTTCTTTACGGACTATGGTGTGCTGGAAGATGCGCATCTTTCGCTCAAGGCACGAAGCAAGTGGAAGTTGATGCAGTGCGGCGATGCACACTGCGAAGAGCTTCATTCGCCCAACGGACGCGTGAGCCGCAGAAGGATCGGTTTCAAATGTGTCGTGAACTACTACTTTGTTTTCATCGATATTGTCGGACCGCTATCCGTCGCCCATAAGTGGCGTTTCTGGCGCTTTCAAGCATTTGAATTCTTACGCGTTGGTGCGTGGGCGCTGAGGCGTCTTGACAGGCAAAGCTTTCTGGATCTTATTGGCCGGGTACAGGGCGTCTTGACAATAGCTCTCTTTGGAAATCCGGGAAAGGAATTTGTTGACGTCGTGCGTCAATCTGGTGTTGCGGATCAGTCTCGAACTTACAATGGCCATGCTTGAGCACCCGGTAGAGGATGCAATATTAGTTGCCGAAAGGGATCGGATCAAGGAGGTCTATAGCAAAAGAACTTTTGAGATCGACCCGGATATGTACGCGCCCTGGCAGCC
>JADLDC010000058.1 GCA_020846885.1 Acidobacteriota bacterium
GATCTGCTCAGCGGTCGTCTTTTTGCCAGCCCACATCATGCCGTTGATGAACTTGGTCACGATCGTGCTGTTAAAGATCGGATCCGGCAATATCTCTCGCCTTGCTGCAACTCTTCTTCTTGCCATATATGTGGTCCAACAAACTTTAGTTTGTTGTGCCGCGACAAACTAAAGTTTGTCGGACAACAACTATTTCGCTCCCTTTGGCCTCTTCGCACCGTACTTCGACCTTGCCTGATTCCTGTTCGCCACGCCCGAAGCATCGAGCGTTCCGCGAACGATGTGATAGCGCACACCAGGAAGGTCCTTAACGCGGCCGCCGCGAATAAGCACGATCGAGTGCTCCTGCAAATTGTGGCCGATACCGGGAATATAAGTTGTCACTTCGATCTGATTCGTCAGACGAACACGGGCAACCTTTCGCAGGGCCGAGTTCGGCTTCTTCGGCGTCGAGGTATAAACCCTCGTGCACACGCCGCGCTTCTGCGGATTGGCCTGCAAAGCCGGGCTCGCCGTCTTATACTTGACCCTTTCACGTCCTTTGCGAACTAACTGATTAATAGTCGGCATATCTTTACGGAGCGCTCCCTTTAAAAGCAAAACTAACGTCTCACCTGACTCTTGCTCGGAAACTCATTTCCGGCAGTTAGCTCAAGCAGCACAAGCTGGTTGAATTGGTGATCGATTATGTTCCCTAAAAGCTCAAACTTTGCTGTAGCGTGGCGATCGAGAGGCGTTTCTCGCAGAAGCCCGCACGTCAGTAACGGCCCAATGCTCAACTGATTCCGCTGCCGGGACACCGCGATGATCGGGACCCTTTACGCTACAATTCCTGTCAAAGCTTTCAAAAATCTACTGCCGCGGTTCGTCGCCAAACCTCACAACAGCCCAGACCCCAAAGTCCGAAACTTTAGATATTATGAATTTCGCACCCGTGTGTCAAGTCACGACGACGATTGAGTCCCTCAAACACCCACGCCTCTCCCAACGCATGCGGACCGAGGCGGCCGGGAGCCGTCGCCCACACCTGCTAAATGCTTTCTTGATGGACCTCCGGCACCGTCGGAACGGCGGGTCGAGCTTTTCTCGACGCACGCCAGGTCGCGATGCCTTCTCGGGTTAAGCCGAGTATGCAACGGCGGTTTTGGAATAGGAGTTTAAGCCATGCACGTGTACCCATCTGCGGGAAGTAGATCCCGCGAAAAAAGAGGCGTGCGACAAGGTGGCTGATGCGGGCCTGGATCGGGGCGTCAGGGATCGACCTTACCGCTTCGAGGTTGCGGCCCGGGCTGTAGGAACGTGACCAGGCGGCAATGGTCTCGCGTCTCGCTTCCTCTATCGTCATCTTCGCGGGCTTATGGGCCATCACGAATTGGGCAAAATCAAGCCAATGCTTTGGCCGCTCAAGACGTCCGGACTTTTGCAAACGATCATACAGCGGCGTGGCCGGGAAAGGCGTCAATTGGCCAAATACCGGCAAACCGGGCGCCCAGCTTTCTATTTCGTCAACTGTCCGGTCCCCGACCCCGACCGTGTCGTTGTCCATTCCAAAAATGAACGACGTGATCGCATAGATATTCCGGCGGGCCAAGCCGTCGAGCACCGACTTATAGTTTGCCGGCTTCGAGAAATTCTTGTTTACGTCCGCCATGTTCGCCGGATCGATCGACTCCATGCCAATGAATATCCAACGCCCGCCTGATTCGGCGATCAGATCGACCAGTTCTTCGTCGCCCAAAAGGTTTGCGCTGATCTGCGCCACCCACGGAAGCTGTGCTCCGGCGGCGATCATATCTCGGAGCAGCGATTTGAGCCGCTTTTTGTTGATCGCCAGGTTGTCGTCGATAAAGAACACGGCGATCTGGCCTTTCTCTTCTTTCGCACGGGCCTTAAGCCTGAGCAGTTCGGCCACAACGCTCTCGTTCGTGCGAAACCGTATCGAATCACCGAAAAATCCGGTCACCGTGCAGAACTCGCAACCGTACGGGCAGCCGCGGCCTGTCTCGATAGGCACGACGAAGAATTTACCCCAGCCGGTGCCGAATTTGGATAGGACCGGCTTTAGAAATTTCGGGACAAGGCTGAACTGCTCAAGATCGAGGGTTTCCCACGGAATGTGCGGATATTCCTGTAGGCCCGGTTTGATATCGTTCCCTTTTTCATCGTTCTCCGGCTGATAAACCTCTTTAAGCCGCCCGTTCGCCGCATCCTCAACGATCATCGGCCACGTCGCGTCGGCCTCGCCAAGCGCAACCGCGTCGGCATGCCGCGGCCCGCCATCGCGGCCAAGGGCCTCATCAGGACATTCGGTCACATGCGGGCCGCCCATCACAACTTTGATACCGGCATCACGTAACGCATCCGCAACCTGATAGGCACGCGCGACCATTCGCGTCATTGAACCGATCCCGACCAGGCCGATGTTTTGCTCGCGGCAAAACCGGACCAGTTCAGAGCGCGACATCGCCTTGGCGTTTCCGTCGATCAGCACAACCTCATGCCCTTCAGGCGTCAGGGCCTGAAGCAGGAACATCCAAAGATGCGGCATAAAATTGCGCGTCACCCCGTTGTCAGGGTTGTAGAGCAATATTTTCATTCTTGCGAAGGGAGCCTAGATCTCGGCGCCCAAACTGGGGAACGGGGAGTTGTTCCCGGACCGCGTCCGGTACACCTCAAACTGCATCGGCCGAAGCTGCGGATACGCGGCGCGGTATCGGCTTTTGATAGCCCTTTCGCGAAACCAGCGTTATCGAGCTCAGCTTGATACGTCGCTTCGAAGAAGCCGCGGCTGTGTCATTTCCGTCGGCAAAATCGTATTCGAGCGAATATGTGAACTGGCCGGTCGCAAGTTTTTTGCAAACGTCTTCGGCCAGATGAAATGTGATCGCATCGGCATATTTGCCGAGGCTTTCATCAACAAACCCAAGCATCTCGCCGGCGGTGTCATCCAGATATACCGGCACGTTCTCGACCGGTTCGCAGCGAACGTTCAATTCGCCCAAAACGTACCGACGGGCCATTGTTACAGGATTATTAGCCATTGGAATACCTCAATAAAATTAGATCTGAAAGTGAGGCCGACGCTCGGAGCATTGGCCTCACACTGATCAGCGGCAGGAATTACCAGCCAGCTTTTCCGTAGCTGCCGCGGTTGCCGCCATAGCCGCCGCCTCCGCCGCGATTGCCGCCAAACCCGCGTCCGCCGCCTCCGCCGCGGCTTTCCTGCGGCTTGGCTTCATTTACCTTAAGCTGGCGTCCATCCACTTCCTTGCCGTTGAACTGGTCAATGGCGCTATTGCCTTCTTCCTTCGACGACATTTCGACAAATCCAAATCCGCGCGAACGGCCGGTTTCACGGTCCTCGATCACGTTGGCCGATTGAACGGTCCCAACGCCGCTGAACAGCTCGGTCAGATCATCCGCAGTTGTGCTAAAAGAAAGGTTTCCTACGTAAAGTTTCATCTGTCTATTTTATTCCTCGCCCGGCCAGTCCGGGCATGCTGGAGAAGTTTCTGGATCGGGGCACTACACGGTCAGCGTGAAAGGCCGGATCATCGGATACTCAAAAAATTACCTTGAGAGCCACTTCTACTATTCCAAATGGGGCCTGCTCTCTGACTTATCCGAAAACCGCTTAAGGCCAAGCGCGTCCAAACCACGAACGCGAGAGTAGGATCGATGATTAAGTGTTACATTCGCGAGCGCGAATAGCAAATCGCGGATCGAGTTGTTATTGCCCATCACGCCGAACAAGGGCGCTGAAAATAGCGGTTTGCCGACGCCCGGACGGCCTCCGCGGCTTTGCAAAAGATCCAAAGCGTAAGCACAATCTATTTAGAAATGGAACCAGCCCTTGAATCAGACATCTCGCTCCGCGTGCGCAACGTAACAAAACGCTTTGGCGAATTTACCGCCGTCGAAGACCTGAGCTTTGACATTCGCGCCGGCCGCGTCTTCGGCTTTCTCGGCCCAAACGGTGCCGGCAAGACCACCACGATACGGATGATCGTCGGTATAACCGTGCCGGACGAAGGTTCGATCGAACTATATGGACAGCCGATCTCATACGAGCTCCAGGACCGAATCGGGTATTTGCCTGAGGAGCGCGGATTGTACAAGAAACTAAAAGTGGCCGATCAGCTTCGGTATTTTGCCGAGCTGAAAGGCGTCTCTCGAGCAGCAGCCGAGAAGAAGATCGACTTTTGGCTCGAGCGAATGAACCTGGCGGAGTGGAAGAACAAGAAGACGACCGACCTGTCAAAGGGAATGCAGCAAAAGATACAGTTCATTTCCACCGTTCTTCACGACCCGGACCTTTTGATACTGGATGAACCCTTTTCAGGCCTCGATCCGGTCAACGTCGAATTTATGATAGACGTCCTGTCGGAGTTTAGGAGCCAAGCGAAAACCGTCATCTTCTCAACCCATCTGATGTCCACCGCCGAACGGCTTTGCCACGACATACTGCTGATAAATAGATCGCGAAAGGTATTGGGCGGCAGCCTTCGTGAGGTAAAGGAAAGCTACGGTATGAACCTGATCGCTTTCCGCGGTACCGGCGCTGAAAAGGTCCTGGCCGACAAAAGCCTGGTCGAAACAACGATCGCGCATGCGGACGAACGGGAGCTTCATCTTGCCGCCGGTGTCGATCCGCAGCGGCTTCTCCGGGCGTTGATAGGCGCCGGAGCGTCCGTGACAAAGTTCGAAATAACCGAGCCGAGCCTCAACGATATCTTTATCGAGAAGGTCGGGAAAAATCAGGAGTCCCGCCCTTAGGCGGACCAGGTTGATCCATGCTCGCTTCGATGTTCCGGTCTGGTTCCAGCTGAACCGAGTATTAAAGCCAATGAAAAAATTTCTCGCCATCGTAAAACACGAATACAAGAGGGTGGTCCTCAAATGGTCCTTTCTTATCAGCACGCTGCTACTTCCTTTCCTGGCCGTGTGCTTTGCGTTCGTGCCGATGATCATCTTTTCGCTCAAGGGTGAACCGATGCGTATCGCTGTGGCCGATCCGTCCGGAAAACTCCTTCCGCGGATCGAGAAGAATCTTTCTGTCGAACGAATGATCGAGCGGGCCCAGCAGGCGGCCAAGGATTCGATGACGCAGATCAACGGATCACAGGACGAAAAAATGCGAAACACGGCGGCCAGCGTGATGCAGGATTTTGTTCTCGTGCCTTACGACCTTGCCGGCCGATCAGGCGACGCCGTTCGCACGGACCTCATTTCCAAGGTGGTCGCCAACGAGATCGACGCCTTTCTTATCGTTCCCGACAATTTTGATTCGGCCCAAGCGTCTTTTGTGTTCCGATCGCGCAAGGGCGGCGATTTTATTTCGAACGACACGTTTCAGGATGCTCTCAACAACGCGGTCCGTTCTCAACGTCTGGCTGACGCAAATATAAGTGAAGAAAGCGTGGCCGAACTGAGTGCCCCGGTCAACTTTGACGCGAAAGGCATTGACGAGGCCGGCGTCGAAAAAGACAGCAGCGGCGTCATGGCCGCATCCTTCGTTATCGGGTTGATGATCTACATAACCCTCGCCATCTACGGCCAGGCGATCATGGCGGCAGTGGTCGAAGAAAAAGAAACGCGAATCGCGGAAATATTATTTTCGTCGGCGAGGCCGTTCAAACTGATGCTCGGCAAGTTGGTCGGCGTTGGCCTGGCCGGATTGACTCAGCTTGCGATCTGGGTCGGTTCCGCTGCCGCTCTATTGGCGTTTTTGGCCCTGCAGACGGACTTTCGTCAGATCCTTGCCACCGTGCCGTCCATCACACCGGTGATGATCACGCTCTTCCTTACCTATTTTCTGCTTGGCTTCTTTCTGTATGCATCGATCTTTGCGCTGATCGGATCAATGGTCACATCGGTCCAGGAAGGCGGGCAGTTCGCATTCATTCCGGTCATGATCATGCTCGCGGCATTCTACTTTTGTTTTGCCGTCATCCGCGACCCGAACTCTGACCTTTCATTCTGGGTAACAATATCTCCCTTTCTGGCCCCGATCACCATGCCCGTGCGAATACTCGCCGAAACGCCTCCCGCGTGGCAAATCGCCCTCTCCTTTCTGATAAACGCAGCGACCATAACCGGCCTTGTCTGGGTGGCCGCTCGAGTCTATCGCGTCGGAATGCTGATGTACGGAAAGCGGGCGACAATACCGGAGGTCTGGAAATGGATCAGGCAGGCGTGAGAAGGTCCCGGGTGTTGTCAGTTGCGGTCGAGAAGCTCAAGTACGTCCTTGACAAGCTGGTCATGCTCAAAGGGCTTTGTGCAGTATTTGCTGAACCCTAACTCCAGGGCTTTTCGGCGGCTTTCCTCAGACGTGAACGCGCTGAGGGCGATCGCCGGTACCGCACCGCCGGATTCCATCGGAAGGCCCCTGACCTTCTGTATGAACGAGTATCCATCCTCGTCCGGCATACCAAGATCGGAGATGATGATATGCGGAAGGCCGTTCGCGCCGAAGCTGGTCAAGGCTGACCGTACCGAATCACAGCTTCTTACACGCGCACCTTTTTCGGAAAGGAAGAATTCGAGAACTTCCCTTGAGTCCGGATCGTCCTCGACGATAAGTATCGTCATTCCAGCCAGCGGTTTGCCCCTCACGGGCCGAGAGGTCGGCTCAACATCGTCCGCGAGGGGTGTTTCCGTCAGCGGCAGACTGACCGTAAATGCCGATCCTTTGCCGACGCCTTCGCTTTCGGCCCTGACGATCCCGCCGTGCTTGGTTACAAGGATCTTTACAATGGATAACCCCAGTCCAAGGCCAGGGTTGAACCGGTCCGCCGCGACCGCCGAAAACTGTCTGAATACATTTGGCAGTTGGTCAGGATCGATCCCTTGGCCAGTGTCGACGACCTGAACGCGGACGGATTCGTCGGAGGTCTCGATATTGATCGAAACCCTGCCGCCTTCGGGCGTGTACTTGAGCGCATTCGACAAAAGGTTACCGAATACCTGCAGCAGGCGGCTCGCATCCCCGAAAAGAGGCACGCTTTCCCGGTCGCTGGAAAACTCAAGCTGAATATTCCGCTCCTGCGCCGACGGCAGATGTGCTTGCCATGAATTGCGAACGATCTCGTAAAGGTTGGTCGGATAGTATTCAAGACGCAGCCGGCCAGAAGCTACGCGGGCGGAATCGACAAGGTCGTCGATGAGCTTTTTTTGCTGGCGCGCGCTTCGCTCAACTATTGCGAGTGCATTTTCGCGCTTTTCCTCGTCAACACTCTTCGTCCGGGCTATGTTCAGCCATCCCAGAATGTTGTTCAATTGGCCTCTAAGCTCGTGAGACACAAACGCAAGAAAGAAATCCTTTGCCCGGTTTGCCTCGACTGCCTCTTCCCGGGCCTTTTTCTCCCGTTCGTGGACCTTGGCAATCTCTTCCGCCGCCAGCTTCTGTTCGGTTATCTTCCGTACGACGCCGGTCATTCGCTGAGGCTTGCCATTTTCGTCCAGGAACGACCTGCCTTCGGCCGACAGCCACTCCATGGAGCCATCCGAATACACGACGCGGAACTCTTCTTCGTACTTTGAACCCCGGTCCCGGGAATCGGCGAGGAAATGATCGACAAATTCTCGGTCCTCAGCGTGAATTGCTTCCCGGAAATCTTCATACCGGAAGGTCTCGTACGCCGCCAGGCCAAAAAGTTCGTTGCAGCTGGCGGTAGAGTAGATACGATCCTCGGCAAAATCCCAAAACCACAACCCTATGGCGGCATTCTCGGCTGCAAAAAGAAGCTGCTCCCTGGCCTCACGCGTTTGCCCGGCCCTGAGCCGCCTTTCCGAGACGGTCTGTCCGGAAATGAAGACAAGATCGAAACCTGGAAGCGGTTGGACCGATACCTCCATCGGGACCTTGTCGTCGGCACTCACGCGAAAATCAACTATTAACCTGGCGTTCCCGCCGCTTGCGGCCCCGCTGATCGCCTTTGCCAATAGCTTCGATGTCATTTCCGATGACTGCCAAAAAACAGTTTCGGAAAACGCCTGGCCTTTCAGCAGCTCGGGATTCGTATTCATTCCGCGAAAGATCCGGCCGGTAACGGAGACAACGCGACCGTCGGTGTCAAGTACACCAAAAAGATCGAATACGGTCTCCAATATTGCGGCGGTTGCCGGCGGAAGCATCGTGGAATCGATATTCATGGCGGGAGCGTTCTTTGCGTCCATAGTCTGAGATCTGCTCGGGATATTCGAATACAGGCCCCGGGGTGATCAGAGATCACGCGACGAGGAATTGGCTTGTATTCAGTACATGGACAAACAGTTTATCAAATTTGACCATTAAGCGCGGTCTTTTGAGTTCGCGAAGCAATGTCGGGCTATTGATCCGCACACGCGTTGAATTTTTATTCGTGTGCCCGGCCCCACTGAAGCGAGCGGCCAGATGAAATTACTGCACTGTTATCGTACACAGAACGTGACCTATCTTCTTAACCAAAAATGCGTATCTTCTCTGCGATAAAGGTTTACCTACTAAGCGGATTCGATTGGCATACGCCTTGCACGCCTTTTCATTAGAATTAGACCCGTCAGTGATCATGACTTCGAAAAAGAGCTTTCAGCACTGAAACACGAACGTCCTGTCGGGCTTCCGCGATATTGCGTCCGAATTTGATACAATGGTCGAAGTCCAAATTAGGAACAGGTGAACAGAAAAATCCATGGCAAACCGCGCTTTAGTGATCGATGATGACAAGCTCGCGCTTGATCTGCTTTCTTTTCATTTGACCTCGGATAAATTCGAGGTCGACACTGCCGAGAATGGGGCAAAGGGCCTTGAGTTGGCTAAGGCGAGCGAATATGACGTCATATTGACCGACCTTAACCTGCCGGACATCAACGGGATCGAAATGGTGCGTCAGTCGAAGGACATCTCACCCGCAACCGAAATTATCGTCGTTACCGGTGAGGACTCGGCGGAACGGGCGATAGAAGCCACCCGAATGGGCGCGTACGGCTACATCGTCAAGGACGGCAATTATCAAGGCCTGATGGTCGATGTTCGGAACGCTGTCGAGAAGAAACAGCAAACCCTGATCAACTCCCGGCAAGCACGCGAGATCGAGGTCCTTCGCGGCCGGCTCTCGAGCCGTAATTCGTACGAAGGCATCATCGGCGGAGCGCGTTCGATGCAAAATATCTACGAGATAATCGAGAACGTCGCCGAGTCCGACGCAAATATACTGATCTTAGGTGAATCAGGCACCGGCAAGGAAGTGATCGGGAATGCTATTCATTATAAAAGCCATCGGGCAAAGAGGCCATTTGTTAAGGTGAATTGTTCTGCACTGCCAAAGGACCTGATCGAATCGCAGCTTTTCGGGCATATTAAGGGTTCGTTCACCGGTGCGAACAGCGACAAAGTAGGCTTTATCGGCCAGGCGGGCGGCGGGAGCCTATTGCTCGATGAAATAGGCGAAATGCCGATTGACCTGCAGCCAAAACTCCTTAGAGTACTGCAGGAAAAGGTGTTTTATCGTGTCGGGAGCGATAAGCCGCAGGATGCAGATTTTCGATTGATCTGTTCGACAAATCGCGATCCGTTCGACGCCATCAAGGACGGGAATTTACGCGAGGACCTTTACTATCGGATCAATACGATCGAGATAAAGATCCCGCCGCTTCGGGAACGCATGGAAGACGTTCCAATGCTTGCGGAGCATTTCCTTGAAATGTACGCGGAGAAATACAACCGCGACCGCATGAAGTTCTCGCAATCTGCTTACAATCAGATGCTGAACTACAGTTGGCGGGGCAATGTGCGGGAACTCCAGCATGTAATTGAACGGGCGATCCTCTTAAGCCGCGGCGACACTATCGAATTGCTTGACATACAACACGATCCGTCGGCCCCGCCTGTCGAATTTCCGATCTCCGGCGTTCCGCAGGGCAACGGTTCTCCCTTGGATAATGGCCTCCTCGGCGTGAGGCTAAAAGGCGATGAGCTTTTCGAACATGTCGGCAAGATGATCGTCGAGAGCCTTGATGAGCCGGCAGATGGAGATGAACAGAACGACGTTTTCAATAATCTTGAAAGCGGCGTCGTCCTGGCAGCCCTTCGCAGGACTCGCGGAAACAAACAGGCGGCCGCAAACCTGCTCGGCCTGTATCGGCCGCGATTATACGGCATGATAAAAAGGCACAATCTGGAAGAACGAGTGTAGAAAGGGCCCGCTTTAGTTTAAGGCGGGCCGATCTTAGCCAAATGCGACTGATCCTATCGGGACGGGCCGCTGATATTTATATCCACCTCGTGTTTCTTGCTTCCACCCAGAAATCCGCTGTAGTAGATCGCCCCGACTATCATTGCGACCACTATTATCGTAGTTATCGCCCATATAAAGTTGCTTCCAGTGTTTTCTTCTTCTGCCATTCCTGTCCACCTCAAATTAATGTTCAAGAGCTGGCCGACGTTCACGTGAAGAAGTGTGCAAATGTCGTGCCGGGGTGATCGCCCGTGGCCGCATCGGACTTAAGGATGCCGCAGGGCCGCAGATCATTTACGTTCTGCAGTTATTCCGCCTGTTGGCGACTGGAAGGTGTACGGGATCAATGCAGACCGCGGGCTGGAGGCACAGCGGGAAATATCGAATACGTTTGCACTTCGCGGGTCAACGGGTGTACAAGTAGGATATAACGGTACTGAAAAGGAGGTTCAAAATGATCGGTCAACTAATTGGAGGACTAATCGTCGGCGTTCTTGCGAGGCTGCTGCTTCCGGGCAAAGAGGCGTTTCCTGACGGGGTACTCGGCTGGATCCTTACGGCGGTTCTTGGAATTGCCGGAGCATTCATTGGAACGCTGATCGGCGGAGCTTTGTGGGGCGGCGAAAACTATGCCGCGGGATGGATAATGTCGATCCTTGGTGCGATCATCCTGCTGCTGCTGGTCAGGCTGATAATGGGGAACCGTAGTTCGACGTAAATTCAATTTCGATGCGCTAAGGCCGAAAGCCCTGAGCAGCTTGATGCTCAGGGCTTTCGGATCTATTCACGCGACACTTCCGCGACATCCTGGATGGCCGCAGTCGCAGGAGATCTCAACTATTTCCTGATCCGTGGCCTCTTTGCAGTGGTCACTGCAGAATTCTGTCTCGCCGGAAACTGAACAATTGCACAGTTCGTGTCCGCATTTGCCTTCATCTGCCATAATACTACCCTCCCTTGCTTGATCTGGATCGACTCTAGCTTGCATACAGCCAATTACCGCGGAACAAGCCAAATGTCGTCGATCTTAATGGTATCGTACCCGTCTGGCCGCAACAACCCTACATTACGCGAGATCCTAAGGATTTTTCCGGAATATTCAAGATATTCGCCGTTTCTCACATGAAAACTTACCAAAATTCCATGCTCAGGCGTGGAGTAAAAAGGGGGCGGCTGGTTTTTTGAAGAGAAGCGATCAGGCGTCCCCTTGATCTGTGTCTGCGATCGCCGTTTTAAGGTAAGGCTACGCGGGGTTTTACTTTACATTGCGAGATTCAGGCCGGAAGGGCCATTTTGATCAAGCCATCGAACTGGATGTTGTACGCAACGCCTTTTACCGGTACCGCCATCTCTTCGTCGGTCGTCCCATTGGAGTTTGCGATCCCAACGCTTGCAAAATAGCAGTTTGCGCCGTGCTCGGCGGCGTGGTTGACAAGTGTATTGAACGCCTCCTGTCCCTCTTCAAAACGCCCCCGCCCGGGATGCACGCCCGTCCGCACGACAAAAAAGGCAAGTTCTCCGTCCTTAGCCGCAACAATTTGCGGTTCGCTGCGGATATCCGCGGCAACATCAGCCGACTGGACAACCCAGCCGTCTTTTTCAAGCTGCTTGAAAACTATCTCAACCCCAAAGGCGTGAATGTCCTGCGGGCTCATCAATTCTTGTTCGGCCATCGATCTTATGGTAGCTGTACCGAATAGCGTTCGGCAAGCCTGTGCGGCAACGCGCCGCGATGCTACTATATTTGTCGCTATGACAAGTCACTCGACCGGCACCGGCCAGACAGCATTTGACATTTCTGCGATATACGAGGCGCGCGGCCTGATCTCAAACCATGTAAGAAGAACTCCGATGAAGCAAAGCGAGACATTGACGAAATTGTTCGGGTTCGATGTTTACGTGAAGTACGAGATCTTTCAAAAGACCGGATCGTTCAAACCTCGCGGGGCCTTCAACAAGATGCTTCGCCTGTCTGAGCATGAACGGGCGGCGGGCGTCGTCGCCGTCAGCGGCGGGAATCATGCTCAGGCCGTCGCCTACGCCGCGAGCACACTGGGGATCAAGGCGGTTGTCTTGATGCCGGAGAACACGCCGAACGTTTACCTTGATGCAACACGCGGATATGGCGCCGAAGTGGACCTTCAACCCAGCATTGCGGATGCGTTCGCCAAGATCGAACACTATACGAACGATGGGATGACCTTCGTCCACCCGTTCGATGATCCGCTGGTAATTGCCGGGCAAGGCACGGTCGGCCTTGAAATAATGGAAGACCTGCCGGAAACGACCGATGTCATTGCCAGCATCGGCGGCGGAGGCATGGCTTGCGGAGTGGCGGCGGCGGTAAAGGGTGTGGAACCCTCGGCCAGAATTTGGGGGGTGGAAACTGAAGGGGCCGATGCGATGGCGCAGGCCCTGGCCCTTGGGCGTCCTGTCGATCTGCCAGCGATAACGTCAATTGCGAAAACTCTTGGTGCTCCGTCTGTCTCAGCCTTTACACTGGAACTTGCCGAGCGGCTGTTGGAGAATGTCACGGTCGTATCCGATGTTGAGGCGGTCAAGGCAATGGCCTTCATACTGGAAAGGCTGAAGGTCATAACAGAACCCGCTGCGGCGTGTACGCTTTCGGCTGCACATCGGCTTCGTGAGAATTTTGGCCCGACGACTCGGCTCGTCCTCGTTTTCTGCGGCGGCAATGCCGGGCCCGGCGATCTGTGCGGATATTTGGAAAGATTTGGTGCCGCGTAGGAAAATGCGGCACCTTCATTGATCGTTATCCGGTGTGGCGGAACCTTCCGGCAAGGCCCTCGACGCAGAAGCTTTTCGCGACGCGGTACCGCGTGTGCCCGGCCGCTCATCTGACGCCATCGCCGCCCGCGCCGCTCTTGCCTCTTTTGCCCTGGTGGATTCAGCCTCTTTCGGTCCCGTCCGACGCGTCCCGCCTGAGTTCAACTTTTTAGATGTATTCCAGCGTTCCTTCGCGTCTCGGCCGGTATCGGTATTTGCTTTTGTGACGGTTGACGGCCTGCTTACCGCCTTTGCCTTCATGTTCGTGCTGCCTTTCTTTCGTGTACCGGAACTGCCCCTGGTCGTTGCCATTGAGATGATCTCCTTTGTGAACTCATTTTTACTACGATCGAATTCGTCACGCGGCCCCCGGTCAAGGATAAGTCAGTCACCAGTACTGTTTTGTACCCACGGGTACACTGTGGAAATACAGTCCGCTGGTTTACCAAAATACGCCGCCTATCTAATTGCCGCCTTTGTCGTTGGAGTATATGAGGTCCGGCCCTTGATGATGTAGCCTTGGCCGTGTTTTGCACTGATCCTGATCTTCCGTTTCCTGCCGTCGCGTAACGCATCGATCGGATAGTAGCCGATGAGGTACCGCTGATTCATCTCATCGAGTATCCTCCGATAGACCTCGCCGGCCAGCTCGGGACTTCCCAGATATTGCGTTGTCCCGCCTGACAAACGCGAGATCCTTTCAACTGCCCGCACACCCTGAAGCCGGTTGTTTGCCCAATGTCTAACTTGCCTGTCCAACAGCGAACTTTTACGTTCAGCCGGCGCTTTCTTCCTGATCCGCGCTTCTTCCCGGATTATCGACTCAAGGTCTAGCCGGCCCATCTCTCGCGTCGCCGTTTCGCGTTGGACCGTTTCAACGGGAAGGCCCGGAATTATTGCATGGACCGTCGCCCCTGACTCCTCGAGGACGGTTTCAAGGTCCTCGAACCGGTCGATAAGGGATGGACAACCCGAAAATTGGGCAAGGCTGCGGCCCAAGGTAAGCAGCGGAAATTCATCGCCGTCGGTCTGAAGTATGACAACAGGACGTTTTTCATTTGTCGAAAACAATTGTTCGACGGCCGCGTACAACGCAGAAAACTGTCGGCTCATTCCGAATTTTCTGTCGCGGGCCCTGGCCCCTAGCACGTCGAGGCTGGCCTTTAGCTTGTCCTTGTCGTTCGTAAATCCGGCGATCAGCTCTACGTCGTCACTGACGATCGCCATGCTATCGTTCGGCTCCAAAAGCTCAACAAGCACCTTTGCCGCCGCGATGCTTGTTTCGATATACGAACTTTGGCTTTGGCTATAGTCGATGATCAGTATTATCGACCGGCCGATCGACGCCGAACTGCGTCCGTACGCGAACATCTCGATCCGCTGCTCGATTCCGTCCTCTTCAACCCTAAAGTCAGCAGACGGCAACCCGACGATCCGCCTTCCCTTCTTGTCATGAACTTCAAACTCCGCAATGACGAGGTCCGTCTCGACGCGGATCGCGGTCGGGTCGGATTCAATGCCGGAAGGCCTTGGCCCCGCCGGCATTCGCTGCGGCGTGATTTGGGCAAGATGGCCAGTGCCGAGCTCGAGGCCTTTTGGGCAACCCCTCATCGGGGACGCCGGCGTTTGGGCATTTCCGACGGCGGCGGAAAGACAAAAGCAAGCCAATATCGCAAGCCCAGCCAAACACCGTCGGGCCCTTAGCTCCCGGAAGCGGAGATCGAATTTTGAGAACATGCGGCGGATCTTATACCCTGCGGCCGCACGTGTCTTTCAGATTCTCTTCCTTTATTCTTCTTTTTTTGTTCTGGCTTGCCGCTACGGCGCCATGAAACCGAGGTTTGAATTTGAAAAATTAACAATGTTCGGAAATACCGCGTTGATATCCGTGTTATTCAAACCGAACCATCGGCCAAGCGTGGCCGCGTATTGATCGACGCTCGTGGTCGGCAGCCATCGGCCGCGCGGGCCCCAGTCCGGATCGATGTCGTCCGGGCCGCCAAGTTGAAGGTTTGGAAATACATTTCCGCTTCCATCCGGCCGTGTATTTCCATAAATATCGCCGCCAAGGACCGAACCGCCAAGCACGAGCATGTGATTTCCCCAAGCATGGTCGGTCCCGACGCCTGACCCGCTTCCCGCCGGGTCCATCGTCCGCCCAAAATCGGACAATGTGAACATCGTAACCTTGTTCTGAAGCCCAAGAACGCCCATCTCGTCATAAAATGCACGCATTGCCTGGCTCAGCTCAGCGAGGAGGCCCGTCTGCCCATCACCCGCACTAAGTTGATTCTGGTGCGTATCAAATCCGCCCATTTCAACGAAGAATACCTGTCGATTTATGTTCAGGTCCGTCCGCTTTTTGATCAAGCGTGCCGCTTGTTTCAACTGGCGTCCAAGATAGTTGTCTGGAAACGGGGCGGTCACCTCCTGATACGTGCTCAAGGCGGTGCTCGCGGTCTGGGCCTGGTCCATAATGTGGCTCGTTGCCCGTACCAGTTCAGAATCAAGATCGATAGTACGAAGTTCCGCGAGCGCCGTCGTCCGGGCGGTCGAGAATGGATCGGTACAGCAATTGGCTGACAGGACAAGGGTCTCGTTGAGCGGTGTATTTGCGTCCGCGATCGCCAAAGGCGTCGTCGCCTGCCCGAGTGTGAAAAGCTGCGTTCCGCTGATCGACGTTATCATCGGCACGCGGCCGGTAGGGTTATTCGCCGCATTCGTCCGGTCGGCGATCCGCCCTGCCCAGCCAAGCGGACTCGGAGAATCCGAACGGGCCGACTGCTGCTGCTGCGCTTGGTCCGAATGCGAAAAGAGCTGATAAGGCCGCAATGCCGGCTGCAGATCGTACTGGGCCTTGGTCAAGGGCGTGATCAGGTTGCCAACGTTTGCCGCAACTGCCAGCTTCCCCTGCGCCCAAAGCTCGTGAATGCCGTTATTTATCCCGCCTAGCTGCGGGACCGGACCTAAACTCGGATGTAACCCGTAGGCCAGGTTTCCCATTCGAGGTACACTGATCGGCAGAAGCTGATTCTGCGGTATCGCCAGTCCCTGTTGCGAGCGGGCAGAAGCGTAAACCGCATAGTTACTGACGCCCGAATTCGAGTGGTTAGGTACGATCAGATTATTGCCATCGTTCCCGCCGCTTAGCAGAATGCACACGAGTGCCCGGTAATCCGAAGGCGCGGCCCCGGGCGGGCTTGCCATTGCGCTCATCAATCCAAAATGGCGTGCCTGCGTGGCCAGGGCGACCATGCTCAACGCACAACCCGATCGTTTCAGGAATTTTCGTCTGTTCTCGTTCATTCCGCTTACCTCTGTATCTGATACTGCGACGAGCTTGCCGTCAGGAATAGGGCCTGCCGGGCCTTGTATTCGGCCTCGATGTTAAAATTGATCGCCGCACGAAGCTTTGTTTTCATCGCTTCTGACATTGTCCCGTGCATCATTTTCGAATTAAGTGCCTCGACCACCGAATTGCCGGTCGGATCTGACGCGGCCAATGCGGTAAGTTCCGATATGTCGAGCGACGTCCCGCAAGGCGTGTACGGATAAGGATCC
This sequence comes from Acidobacteriota bacterium, assembly GCA_020846885.1. Taxonomy (GTDB): domain Bacteria; phylum Acidobacteriota; class Blastocatellia; order Pyrinomonadales; family Pyrinomonadaceae; genus OLB17. Next base: position 16,566 of record JADLDC010000058.1, read on the forward strand.
TCGGCCGTGGCTGGTTCGAACCAAAGGCCATCGCCGAGTGTCAGATAGAGCGTGAAGTTATTCTTATCGAAAGACGAACCAGTATTTGCGAGCGCAAATTCGGGACCGAGAATGTCGGTTCCCGGCACAACATAATCCGGCGGGAAGTAGCTGAAAACAGTTGGCGGCGCCCAGATCTCCTGGCCGAGGCTGCCCGTCAGCCAGCCAAAAACGCCGTCGCTTCGTCCCTGACAAGAAGCAGGCGGAGTCGTCGAGCCGCTGCCCGAATTGGTACCGGCACGAACGTTGAACGTCCGCATAATATTTGTGAAATACTGAAGCGGCTCACGCATTTTTCCATACGCCGGATCCGTCTTTCTGCTCCCGCGCGCTTCCAGGTCAAGCAGAACCGCCTTTACCACCGCCTTCATATCACCGCGAACGCCGGAACCGTTGTTGTTGAACGCAGCCGCAACGCGGCCCACGTACGCCGGGCTTGGCTCACTCGTGACCAAATGCTGTATAAGGAGTTTCGCGACAAACGGGCCAACATTCGGATGATTGAAGATGTTGTCGAGCGTTCGGTTCAGCGAATCTTCAGCGTAAGCCCGCCGATTCGCGTTGTTCGTACAGTTAGTACAGGCAGCGATCACCGGGTTGGGCGCACCGGGATAATCAAACAGTGATTTCGCGGTTTGGTCATGATCGTCCGGATATAGGAGGATCATCGGGTCAATAAAATTCGGCGCCCCGAGCACAATATTCGCACACGCGGGATTCTGGGCGTTCGTACATTGCGACCAGCCGGTAAAGACCTTTGTGAACTCGCCGATCTTTGCCTGGTCGTACGTAGGAATACGATTTCCCTGTCCGTCAAGCTGATACGTGCCGTCCGGATTGAGCATATACAGGCCGACGGAGAAGAGCTGCAAGAGCTCACGCGGATAATTCTCGTTCGGATCATACCGCGTACTGCGGACCATATCGAGATATTCACCCATCGCCGGGCTCAGGGTCATCTCGCGCATCAGGTCGCGATAATTACCGAATGCATTGCGATCGAGTATCTCGGTATATTCCTGCATCCATCGATTTTGATAGACCGTCAACGCGGATACGACCCAGATCTGATGCAGTGCCCATGAGACACGCCGGCGAAGCTGGTCCTCGCCGTACAATGCTTCGAGGGCCATCCACTTTTGATTGTCGTAGATCCAATAGTGGTTACGATGACAAAGATCGACCTCGGGGCTTGTGCCATAATCGCCGCCGCAGCCAAGAACGGCGTCGAAGGGTTTTTGGGCAAAATTTGAGTAAGGGATCGTAGGATAAGGCTTATAGAACTGCTCATCGATCCACCGCCTAAACCCGACCTGCCGAAGCCGGA
>JADLDC010000059.1 GCA_020846885.1 Acidobacteriota bacterium
CGCGGGCATCCTCCGGCGTCTTTTTTAGCTGAGCTTCATACAGGGCGATCTCGCGGTATGTATAATTCTTCAGCGCTTCCGCTTTGCCCATGGCGCCGAGCGCGTTGTGGATCGGGATCGTGTTGTTATAATTCTCGCCGGCGTGGGCGAGGATGTCTTCCATCATGTCCACGACCTCTTGATAGCGGCCCGCTTCGAATAGCGCTCGTCCGAGCAGATTGTAACCGCCGTCAATGTCCGGATCACGCGAAAGTGCCGAGCGGCATTTCGCAACGGCCTCGTCGTAGCGGCCCTGTGCGAAATCGAGCCACGCTTCGGCGCATCTGATCTCAGGCTCGTCCCGTCCCGTTGCAATGGCACGTTTGGTTGCGGCGTTGACACGGTCGATCCATTCCTGTTTCCGTTCGAAATAGTAATAGAACTGGGCACACACGTTCGCGACCGCCGCATGGGCGACCGCGAAATCGGGGTCCAGCGAAACGGCGTTCTCATACATCTGCAACGCGAACTGCATGTCCTGGCGGCCGACACGCCGTGCAAAGTTGCGGCCTCGCAGGTACAGGTCATAGGCATGAAGATTCTCAGTCGGCTTTGCGGCAAGAGCTTCCTGTTCCTGCGGCGAAAGCGTGATCCGCAACGCGGCGGCTATGCGTGACGCAATATCGTCCTGGACCGCAAAAACATCTTCCATCTCACGGTCGTATCGCTCGGACCAGACCGGAAAATCAGTCGCGGCATCCACAAGCTGGGCGTTTATCCTAAGCCGGTTTCCCGCACGGCGAAGGCTGCCCGTTAGCACATAGGACGCGCCAAGTTCCATCCCGACCCGCCCAGCGGTGACCTGTTTGTCTCGATAAGGCATCACGACCGCCCGCGAGAATGTTTTCAACCGGCGGATCTTGGATAATTCTGTGGTTATGTCCTCCGTTATTCCGTCACGCAAATATTCGTCCTCTTTCATCCCGCTCAAGTTTTCGAAATAGAGCACAGCTATTGAGTGTTCGTGCGTTGGCGACGATGGCATTCGGCTGACATGAATAGCGCTATTGTCCACCGCATGCCGGCCGGATTCCAGATCGCGTTTCAACCGTTTTAGGGCGGTCTTCAGGTCAGTTGAGGTCTGATATCGAAGGTCGCGGTCCTTTTCAAGGGCCTGGGCGATGATCCGGTCGATCTCGTCAGGCAGCGAGCTATTGAACTGGGTTGCCGGCAATGGGCTGCGGTTCAGGATCGCGTCGAAAACGACGGCCGAGGTGTCCCCTTGAAACGGCATTGCTCCGGTCGCCATTTGATAAAGGATCGTGCCGAAAGAAAACAGGTCGGTTCGCGAATCGGTCACTTCGCCGCGGGCCTGCTCGGGCGACATGTAGGACATCGTCCCCATTGCCACGCCGGGCGAGGTAAGCCCATCCAGTACCGCGGTCGGAAGATTGGAGGCGGCATTCACTTTATGCTGGTCTATCTTTGCCAGGCCGAAATCGAGGATCTTTGCCTGTCCGCGCGAGGTCACGAAGATATTCGCCGGCTTTAGATCGCGGTGAACGATGCCTTTCGAATGGGCCGATTCGAGCGCGTCGGCGATCTGAATGCCGAGTGTCAGCACGCTTCCAAAATCGAGTGATCCTACACTAATGCGGTCAGAAAGCGATTGCCCATCGAGCAGTTCCATCACGATAAAATGCTGTTCCTCAAACTGCTCGATGCCGTGGATAGTACAGATGTTCGGATGATTGAGCGCGGACGCCGCCCGGGCCTCACGTTGAAAGCGCTGAAGAAGATTCTCATCGGTCGCCATCGCCGGCGTGAGAAATTTTAACGCTACATGCCGCCCAAGATTAGTATCTTCGGCCTCATAGACCACGCCCATCCCGCCTTCTCCAAGCTGAGAAACGATCTTGTAGTGCGATAGAGTCTTTCCGAGCACGAAAAAACCTCCTTAGCGGTAAATGGCTGTATTGCGAGCGACGCATTGTAGTATAGCCACATCGCAAACTAAATCAACCCAATAAACCGCCTGTCCGTATAGACGGTTTTTCCGCACGGAATGGGTCAACAGATCGACCGGTATTGCCAAGGAAATTTGCGTTAGCCCTAAAACTCTCTTACTTTTAGCTGGTGAAAGGTGAAGCCATATTCCTTTTTTGCGCTCGCTGAAGCGGAGCAAGGCGGCCGTTCGTACTTTTACGCCTGTAGAAAATATCTATGAGACATGATTTTGCCTTCATAAAAAGCAACAAGAAGTTGATAAAGCTGAGATTTGACGAGGTCGTATTTATCAAGGGTTTGGGCAATTATGTCGAGATCGCCATGAGCAGCGGCGAGAAGTATGTTTACTACAGATCGCTCAAGGAACTCATCAACACACTGCCCGAAGAATTTATGCGTATCCACAATTCGTATATCGTAAATTTAGCTCATGTTGACAGCTTTGAAGACAATCACATTACCCTCAAAAACCTAAAGATACGAGTGCCGAAATCTTACAAGGATTGTGTCGATTCAGCGATCGCAAAAATGATGCTTTGACCGCGAACATCGGCGTTTCGAACATCCGCATAAGATATTGATGCGGCGGTATAAAAATGCTTTTAGACCGGTCCGATCTTCGGTAATCTCGGCTGCATGAAAGTTTTTCAAACAATAGGTCGAACATTCTTTGCGGCTGCCATTTTCGCGGCCGCCGGCGTTGGTATCCATGGACAGAAGATGAACGGCGAAAATACCGGAAAGTATCCATTACGGCAAGACGTTGCGACGATAGACGGGCTGATGAAAGCTTCTTATGAGGTCGTGTCCGGCGGAGCGGGCGAAAAGCGAAATTGGGAGCGAGACAATTCGCTTCACCACAAAAATGCTCTTTATTACTTTTTCAAAAACGTCGACGGGCAACGTCGGCTGGTAAGCATGACGCTGGCGGAGTTTCACGGTTTGACTGACGCAATGGTCGCAACGACGCCGTTCTATGAGACCGAGGTCAATCGTGAAGTGCGTGTTTTCGGCAAAATGGCACATGTCTGGAGCACGTACGAGACACGGCTTGTTAAGGATGGCCCAGCAGCACGCCGTGGGATAAACTCCGTTCAGCTTCTTAACGAAAATGACCGCTGGTACGTGGTTTCGTGGATCTTCGAAGGCGAAACCGCGGCCAATCCGATCCCGCGGACCTTTGACAGCCAGCGATAGCCGCCTTTCATTTGCTCCTCCCAACCGAAGATGAGTGCCTAAAATTTGCTTTCGGCACTCATCTCTTTTATTTTTAAATAGATGCGAACGGTCAGCCGGACATTTTTGATCTCGATGAGCCTTGCGATGGCCCTTTTGCTCGCCGCGGTTGCTCACGGCCAAACAAGCGTGCCGCGGTCGGCGCCCGGCAAGACGATCTTTCGCGATTCGGACGGTGTGCTTATCTCGAACAACGAATTTGTTGATATTCGGATGGCAAATTTTACCTATCCGGATGCGACGCTTGTAAAAGCATCCGATGACGGCACGGTCGAATTTCGCCTGCAGAAGGTCCCGCAGGAAG
>JADLDC010000060.1 GCA_020846885.1 Acidobacteriota bacterium
ATATGTCGATCTTTCTCATTTTGTTTCTGTGACCTCCAGGCGGGCTGTCACTAATGATAGCACGAAATTGCCTTGGCCTTGCATGACAAGCAGAATTTGCGGCACTGCCATTGGCCCTTGAGAATGATGATCGCCCGGAACGCTGCCCAGCCTTCAGCATTAGCGCGAAAAAGCGGGACGCGATCCGCCTCCCGCAATTTCTGACTGGAAATAGGCGATGAACTATGTCTTACGGTATTTCATACGGTTCAAGCTGGCTCGCTATCTTTGACTTATCGCCGACGACGACCATCGTCATTTTGTCGCGCGTCAGGTACTTGGCTGCCATGTCCGAAACATCTTTCGCCGTAACCGCGGTCAACTTCTGGACGTATGTATCGAGATAGTTCTTACCAAGTTCGTTGTAATTCGCTGCCTCAAGCTGGCCGATAACGCCGTCCCGCGTAGAATTCTGCAGGACGTAGATCCCTACAAGATAGTTCTTGATACCCTGCATTTCCGCTTCCGACGGATTCTCTTTTTGCAGCCGGTCGATCTCAAAAAGGATCTCTTTGATCGACGCGCCGGTGGCTTCGGTGGTGACGTCCGCGTTCTCTACCCAATAGCCGGTCTTATACCGATTCCAAATAAAACTGCCGGGCGAGTAGGTATAGCCCTTGTTTTCACGAATGTTCGACGTTATGCGTGAGCCGAACGAACTTCCAAGGAGAGAATCCATTACCGTAAATTTAATAAAGTCCGGGTCAGACGGCGACATTGCCGGAACGCCCATGTATATCGTCGATTGCGGAGCTCCTGGCCGGTCGATAACTTCAAGGGCCCGCTTGCCTGTCACCTTTGGTCCATTGCGTATGGGTTCGGGGCCTTTCTTCCATCCGCCGAATTGCTTTTCGATCGCCGTTCTTACCGCCGCGGCATCGAACTGGCCGACAACATAGAGATGGGTTCTGGCGGCACCGTATTCGCTATTGTAAAAGCCTTTGATCCCGTCGATCGTGTATGCCTTGACGTCCGCTTCAGATGGCTGTATCTCGGCGTACGCGTGGCCCGGAAACACCGTCTGGCGGAATCTTTCCCATGCAAGATTCTGGGCCTGTGCTCTGGCAACAGCAAGCTCGCGCAGTTTGTTTGCCCTGTTCTCCTCAAGGTCCGCGGGCGCGAATTTTGGGTTCTGGACCACATCGGCAAGCAGGTCGATGAATCGCGTGTCAAACTCCGAGAGGACCTCACCGCCGATCGTTGTCGTATCATTTGACCCTGAAGCAAAAATACTGCCGCCCATTTCAGCCGTCTCGCGTGCAAGCTGTGCGGCGGAGCGCTTTGCCGTTCCTTCCTTCAGCATCGTCGCGACCATATCGGACAGCCATCGCTGGCCCGGCTTTTCATTTATCGCGCCGGCGCGGACGATCGCCTGCATCGCAACTTTCGGTACAGCCCCATATTGAACAAGCGTCACCTTCATCCCGTTCTTCAGGGTGTATGTGTCCTGTTGCGGAAAAACGAAGGGCTTTGGCTGCCCGCCCGCCGGCGGTGTCTGCTTCTGCGCGAGGCCCGAAAAGGCAGCGGCAGCAATGAAAACCACCGAGGCACAGAGGCACAGAGAATTCTTCAACATTTTACGTTTTGCTTTGTCCATTTTGCTTTTTCACCTCCGTGCTCGCTATTCGGCCGCGGCGTCCTTCTTTTCAACATTTAAGATCACAACAGTACGGTTTGTTTTACGCAGATAGTCCTTTGCCGTCTGTTGGATCAACGCGGGCGTGACCTTTCGGAAATTTGCCTCGATCTCATTGATCTCCGCAGGCCTGTCATCAAATAAGGCAAAGCACGCAAGCAGATCGGCTCGGCCGACGCCGCCAAACTGTGTCAGCGTGTCGTAGAATCCCGACCGAAGTTTTACTATCGCGCGATCTATCGTTGCCTGGTCAACCGGCTTGTCCTGCACTTTCTGAATAACACCGTCGGCTGCGGCAAGGATCTCGGCGGGCGTAAATCTTTCGTCGTGGATCAGATCGACCGAAAATAGCATTGGCCCGTTGTAATTGAACATATTCCCGAGATATCCGTTTATCCCGCCGCTCAAACGACTCGTGTAATTCTTGTTTTTCACCAATTCCTGATAGAGCATGCTGTCCTCGCCCTGAAGCAGGATCTGATCGAGCAGGCCCATCGCGTAATACTCAGGCGTACCGCGTTTCGGCATTTGATAACCGAATCCGACCGCAGGTTTCTTTGCGAGTTTATCAGTCCGCGTAACGGTCTTCTCGGCGGTCTGCTTCGGTTCTGTCAAGTCCGGGATCGGCTCTGCCTTTTGCGACGGGATATTTGCAAAATACTTGTCTGTCCACGCCTTAGCGTCCTTCTCGTCGAAATCACCGGTTACGACCAACACGGCGTTCTGTGGTTGATAATATTTGGCCGCAAAGTTCTTTGCATCCTCCAGCGTCGCGGCTTCAATATCCTTGAGGTCGCCGTAAAAGTTGTGCGAATTGTACCAGTTCGTGAAAGCCGCCATCGGCAGGTCTATCCAGGGAAAGGTCCCGTACG
>JADLDC010000061.1 GCA_020846885.1 Acidobacteriota bacterium
GTCAGGCATGAGTGCAGACGAGATAGTTGCGGCCCTGAGAACGGAAAACCTTGCAAAACTCACATCGATCCCGGGCGTCGGCCGCAAGACCGCAGAACGGTTGGTGATCGAATTGCGGGACAAAGTAACCGAACTCGCGGCTAGTGTTTCCGCGGCGGCATCGATGAGCGCCGCAGAAGGTGTTGGTTCGGAGGGCGTTTACGATGACGCTCTTTCCGCGCTTGTAAATCTCGGCTATCAAAAGGCCGCGGCCGAAAAGGCACTTCAGCAAGTAAGGCAGGAAGGCGTCGAACAAAACGTGCAAAAGCTGCTCCGTGCGGCATTGCAGAGGCTTGCGAAATAATGCCAAAGCCCGCACGGAGTAAGGGCGAAATACTCAGTGTCTTGATCTCGCCCTTACTCCGTGCGGGCTTCCGCAAACCGTATGCTTGACGTCCTCGCACATTTCCGCCGCGATATATCCGCCCTTGACCGTAGGGTGATCATTGCGCTTGTCTATACGGCGTTCGGGCTGGCTTGCACATATTATCTAAAGAACACCGAAGCGGTTGCGGGCGTTCTGTACGACACGCCGCTCAAATGGTTCGGCGATCTGATAACCAATACCAGCAACAACAATCTTGCGGGCCTCGCCTGGTGGGTAACGCTTGTAACAACGGTCTACGTCGTCGGGCCGTTCCTGATCATCAGATTCGGCTGGAAGGCGAACGTTCGTGATTTCGGCCTGCTCCCGCGGATGGAACCAGGCTTCTGGAAACTTCTTGCCGCCTGCACGGCGGTAATGCTTCCGCTAGTTTATCTAATGTCGCTCACGGGCGGCTTTGCAGCAAAATATCCATTCCTGCGGATCTATAACGGCGAGCCGTATATCGGAAGGACGCTGCTGATATGGGAACTGATATACTTCATCCAATTCTTCGGCCTCGAGTTCTTTTTCCGGGGCTTTCTGGTGCACAGCCTGAAACGAAGCCTCGGACTTTATTCGATCTTCATTATGACGGTGCCTTATTGCATGATCCACTTCGGCAAGCCGCCCGCCGAAACACTCGCTGCGATAGCCGCGGGCATCTTTCTAGGCTGGCTTAGCTATCGGAACGGAAGTATCTGGCTGGGAATGGTGCTGCATTGCACCGTGGCTTTTTCGATGGATATTTTGGCACTTTATAATAAAGGCTTGGTATTCTGACTTAATGATTCCCTCTGCGTCTTTGCGACTCTGCGGGAAACTCTTCTCCCGCAGAGTCGCAAAGACGCAGAGTTAAGAAAAAAGAATGGCACAAAGCGCTGCTATCGACGTTAGAAACGAAGAGCTGACACCCGAAGAATCGCGGTTCGAGGCGACGCTTCGGCCTGCTCAGTTGGCTGAGTACATCGGCCAGGCGAAGGTTAAGGACAACTTGCGCGTTTTTATGAAAGCGGCGCTCAAACGCCGCGAGGCGCTTGACCACATTCTGTTGACCGGGCCGCCGGGCGTAGGCAAGACCACGCTCTCGAATATCGTTGCGAACGAAATGGGCTCGACGCTGAAAACTACGGCCGGCCCGATAATCGAAAAGGCCGGGGACCTCGCGGCGATCCTAACCAACCTGGAGGAAGGCGACGTGCTCTTCATCGACGAGATACATCGCCTGAATCCGGCGATCGAAGAGATACTTTATCCGGCGATGGAAGATTACAGCCTTGACCTGATGATCGGCCAGGGCACGGCGGCGAGGTCGATAAAGCTGGAGCTGCCAAAATTTACGCTTGTCGGTGCCACGACCCGGCCCGGCATGATCACGGCCCCGCTGCGCGGCCGGTTCGGGATCATTTTTCATCTCGATTTTTACGGGATCAAAGAACTGCAGCAGATAGTCGAACGCTCGGCCGGAATCTTGAATATCGAAATTGACCCGACCGGTTCGCACGAGATCGCCCGCCGTTCGCGCGGCACACCGCGAATAGCCAACCGCCTTCTTCGCCGCGTGCGTGACTACGCCGAGGTTGACCACGACGGCAAAATTACCGAATACGTGGCAAACGATGCACTTAACAGAATGGAAGTGGATACATTTGGCCTTGATGAAATGGACCGCAAGTTCCTGCTGACTATCATCGAAAAATTTGACGGCGGCCCGGTCGGCCTCGGAACGCTTTGCGCCGCCCTGCACGAAGAAAAAGACTCGATCGAAGAAATGATCGAGCCTTACCTTTTACAGATCGGCTTCCTCAACCGAACCCCGCGCGGACGAATGGCAACACGCCTCAGTTATGAACATTTTGGGCTGGAACTTCCAAACAAAAATACAACACCGGGATTGTTCGAATAAGATCTGATCCATACGGACTGAAAACAATGCCCGCCCAGTTTTCAGTTTTTACTTTTGTGTTTTCCGTTTGTTCAAACAAAAAGCCGTGGCCCTCACGAACCACGACTTTTAATTAACTGGCTACAAGCCGCCTACTCTTCCTCATCTTCCGCGGCCGCAAGCAGTGATGCGCTGGTGACAAGGTCATCATCGCCGCATTTTATAAGGGTAACACCCTGGGCACTGCGGCCGGTTTCGCGGATCTTGTCAACGCCAAGGCGGATAAGCTTTGCCTGCTGCGTGATTATCATGATCTCGCTTTCCTCATCGACCGGGAACGCCGAGACGACCTTGCCGGTCTTTTCGGTCGTTTTCATATTGATAACACCGATGCCGCCGCGTTTTGTCAGGCGATAGCTGTTGACCTGCGTTTGCTTGCCAAAGCCTCGTTCGGAAACGGAGAGTATCTTCTCATTCCCTTCCTGAGAAACGGCACAGACGGAGACGACGAAATCACCTTTTCGCAGATTCACACCGCGTACGCCGCGGGCCGCACGGCCCATTGGCCTGACGTCAGTTTCGTTAAACCGGACCGCCATTCCGTCATGCGTGGCCACGAATATCTGCTGCTTTCCGTCCGTACGGATCACATCCAGCAATTCATCGCCTTCGTCAATGTTGATGGCATTTATCCCGTTCGAACGGATGTTCTGGAAGTCGGCTAAAGCCGATTTCTTTATCACGCCGTTTTTCGTGACCATCGTCAGATAGACCTCTTCGCCAAAATCACGCACCGGCATCACTGCAACCAGCTTCCGCTCGCCCGATATCTGCACCAGATTGACCACGGCCTTTCCGCGGGCGGCCGGTGCCGCCTCAGGGATCTCGTGTACCTTTATCTTGTACACCTGCCCGTCGTCGGTAAATATCATCAGATACGCGTGCGTCGATGCGACAAACAAATGCTCGACAAAATCATCGTTCTTCGCCGTCGCACCCAACCGGCCTTTGCCGCCGCGGCCCTGACGCGAGTAAGTAGCGACAGGCGTGCGTTTGATATACCCCGCTTTCGTTACGGTTATCGCCACGTCCTCATCCTTGATCAGGTCTTCGATGGAAAGCTCGACGTCCGCATCTACGATCTCGGTCCGACGGGCGTCGCCGAACGTTTTCTTCACATCTTCAAGCTCATCAATAATTA
>JADLDC010000062.1 GCA_020846885.1 Acidobacteriota bacterium
GCACTCGTCCACAGTCAACGTCAAAATTGGTAGCCGTCGTCCTTTTCGCATCAGTTCCTCCTCTGTTATAACTGATACGAAAATCGTTAACCATTTGTTGCATGAACTTTAGAGACAGGACACTAGATACGTTTATCCATCCCTTTTTCGCTTGCCTGCCGCGAAATTAGCATCTAAACTCCAGATGCGTTGTATGAGATCGATCACCCATTACGCCACAGCTCCAATATTTATTTTCCTCGCGTTGTGCACCGTTTTTACTGCGGCTTGCAGCGGCCAGATGGCCGTGCCGCAGCGGACCGAGGCCGAGTCGCTGCCGGGCAGGACGCCGACACCGGTTGACGCGAATGTTATAACGATAGCGGCGGTCGGCGACGTTATGCTCGCTTCGCCGTTCCCGAACGATGCTCGAATGCCGCCAAACGATGGTGCCGATCTGCTGAGGGAGGTAACGCCGATCCTGTCCGCGGCTGATATCGCCTTTGGCAATATGGAAGGCCCGATCGTGGACAGCGGTATCTCGCAAAAATGCAGGCCGCCCAAACCGCCGGCACCGGGCAAAGAGCCTGAGCCGATACGATGTTATGCGTTCAGAATGCCGACCCGATATGGCAAGTATCTGAAGGAAGCGGGCTTTGACGTGATGAGCCTGGCGAACAATCACGCGGCTGACTTTGGCGATGCAGGCCGTGCCAGCACGCGGCGCACGCTTGATTCGCTCGATATAAAGCACGCCGGCAGCGACAGGCGGCAATTCTCAACCGCATACCTTGAGGTTCGCGGCAGGACGATAGCCTTTATCGGCTTTGCTCACAACAATATTGTTCCGAACGTAAATGACCTTGCCAGTGCACGAGCGCTTGTTTCGCAAGCGGCGAAGAAGGCTGATATCGTGGTCGTCTCGTTCCATGGCGGCGCCGAAGGAACGGGCAGCCAGCATGTGCCGCAGGCAACTGAGCTGTTCTTCGGAGAAAAGCGCGGCAATCTTCCGCTTTTTGCCCGAACTGTGATCGACGCCGGGGCCGACCTCGTTCTCGGCCACGGCCCGCACGTTCTGCGTGGAATGGAGGTTTATAAGGACAGGCTGATCGCGTACAGCCTCGGGAATTTTGCCACTTACGGATGGTTCAGGCTTGAGAATGAAACGGCGCTTTCGGTCATTCTCGCTGTAGATCTCGCCCCCGACGGAAAATTCATCGGCGGAAAACTGCATGCGGCGCGCCAAGAAGGCCGCGGGGGCCCGATACTCGATCCGTCCGGGGCCGCTATATTGAAGATCCGTGCGCTTTCCACCGCCGATTTTTCGCGAACGGCACCCAAGATCGAAGATGACGGAACGACCGCTCCAAGGTAGGCTCCGGGCTACTCTGACTTGCCCGAATTCTTCTTCTTCTCTTCCCGGGCCTTTTCTTTTTCGATCTGCTTGGCCAACCGGTCGGCGTGATTTCGAGCGATCAGCGGAATACTTTCGTCGTTCGCAAGCTCACGGAGGAATGGCTCCAGTTGATATGGATCGGATATCTCATCCCGCCGGATCATCGAATCAAGCGAATCCATAAGCCTGGGGGATTCAAGCGGCTGGTTTTCACGAGAGAGTTTGATGTCGAATATCCAAATGTACTGATTACCGATCTTTCGGTACTCGTCCATCAGTGCTTTAGCCGCCTTGTTTGTCGTGTAGTTATACGCGACCTCACGGCTCTTTCCGTTTCGGCTCAGAGCAAATTTGATATTGCCGAGATGCGAATAGTCCTTTTCGTACTGATAGTCTTCGTTCGAGCCCAGAAAATCCAGAGTATCCAAAGCTTCGTTGATGCGGGCAAGTGCCATCGGGGAAACCGTCAACGGATCGGTGATCAGCTCATCATCCCCTTTTTTCATAAAGCCGATCGTGCCTAAACCGCGCTCGTCGTGCTCGATAGTGATCTTTGTCACGACAAAATCCGGCCTCGAGAACTCATACCGAAAAGTCGGTACAGCATTTTTCGAACTTGGCGTGACAACTTTTGAATTTGTATCGGAAGCGTCCGATCCGGGACGTTCGTTGCGTTTGCCCGGCACCGGGGGCGGTGTCGGCTTTGCCGATTCTTGAGCCGCGGTGGGCCGGCTCTTTTTCACCTTTCCCGACCGCGCTTTCTGCCCGTATAAGGGAAAAACGGCACAGGCGGCAAAAAATACGACTGCGGCAATTCCAACGCTGTTCAGTTGAATCCTCATTTGCACAATGCGGCCGCCAAACCGCAAGTTAACAGGATGATACAGTTAGCTATGATGTGCAATGCGGCGGGAAGGTTTGCGCGGATCGGCGGTCCGATTCGCGAGCAGCGTCTAGGACCATCTGCACTTTCAAACCATCAGCAAATGTGGCTGCAAATTCGACCGATTCGCGGCCTTCACGGATCGACTCGACGATTTTTGGTGCAAATTCCATAAACCCGCGGGGGAAACCCGTGTCGGGATAGCCCGGCACAGCTTGCCCGATCTGCGTCTCGGCCTCCGTCCACGCTTTTTCACCATTTGGTACCGTGAACAGCCTGCCGACATGATCGATCATCAACGCGCCGTCGGTGCCGAATATCTCGATTACGCTAACGTAATCAGGGCCTTCAACCATTGAAACCGAAACCAGGCCCGTCGCATCCGTGCAGAGTTCAGAATCGGCAAAGCGCAGCAGCATATTTGCCTCGTCGTCCGTCGTCACCTTGCGGAGGCCGCCATTGTACGGCCGCTGTTTGACGTGTGACTGAAGTTGACAGAAAACGGACGACACTTCGGTATCGAGGAACCAACGGAACGAATCGATAACATGCGAGTTGATCGCCCCAAGGGCACCGCCGCCCTGTTCTGCATCCGACCACCAGTTCCATGGAATCGACGGATCTCCGCGGTGCGGCGCGCGGAAATTCC
>JADLDC010000063.1 GCA_020846885.1 Acidobacteriota bacterium
GCACTCGTATCCGCGCTCGCCGTTCTTGCGCTTTTGGCTGCTTGCGATGTCCAGAGCGGGATGACGAAGAAAAGTTTGGAGAAGTATAATCCATCACCCACGCCGGTGATAAACGTGCCGACGCCGGAACCGATCAACCCGGCCGATGTCGTCACCATCGACACTGAAACCAGCGGCCCGACGATCAGCGTTAACAAACCCGAAGAGGCAAAACGCGTCAAATGCACAAAATATAACCGCGTCGCCATAAACGCGGACGGCCTCGAGATAAACATCGACGGCGTGTGCAAACAGATAATGATCAACGGCGACGGGAACAAGATCACCGTTACCGCCGTTTCGGAGGTCGTAGCTAACGGCACCGACAACAAGGTCGAGTTTTATAAATACGCCAACGGAAAACAGCCCTTCGTGGCGGATAATACCAGCTCAAACACCGTAGCAAAGGGAATCGCTCCCGAACCCGCGGGAAAAACAGCAAAATAGGGAGGAATGGGAGCTGAGATTTGAGATTTGAAATTTGAGATTTAGAGCTTGAGCTAGATATCTACGCGGAGAATCTCAGAATTTGCGGACGCGGTCAGGCTGTATCGGTAATGCGGCGGGATGAGAATGCTGTCGCCCGGCGTGAAACGCATGCGGTGAGCGGCGCCGGCCGTAATTTCCACGCGGCCGGTGAACAGAAATAGAAATATGCTCTTTTCGTTCAAGCCGTCGGAGGCGTAGGCCGCGTTGTCCGTCGCCGCGCGTGCCTCGGAAACATGCGCAAGCCCGCCGGTTGCCGTCGTCATCCCAAAATGATGCGACTCAAACCCGCCGAACTCCTCCGGCACGATCGTGGACTCAGCCGCCTTTCGATGGACGAACGTCTGGGCGCCGAATAATCTCTCTGGAAGCACGCGGCCGGTGGGCAGCCGCAGATCGTGATCGACCCACGTCTCATGATCCGCCGGCGCCGTCAGCTCGATCACCTGCGTCCCGGCCGCGGCCTCAAGCACGCGGTGGCGTATCTCAGGCGGCTGCAGAACACAATCGCCCGGATGCAGCCAAAACGGCTCGCCCTGATCTTCGTAAACCACCCGGACCCGCCCGTGCCAGCAATAGATCATCTGGAACGCGACCTTGTGATAATGAACATAGTCCGCGACCTCGCCGCCCGGGACCTTGATATGTGAACCGATAAGGCGGCCCGCAAGACGCCCGGGGATAAGATCGCGATACTGCATCCCCGCACGGCCGCTGATCCATTTGGCATCATCGACGCGCGAGATTATCGGCACACGCGGCGGCTCGGCCCGAGCATTTTCGTCCGCCCGCCGCGGCCCTTCAAGCCGTATCGCCACGCCATTCCCCGAAACCACAGCCGCACGCGGAGCATCGGCCGGAAAGATCATATCCAGCCGAAATCCAAGCCGCCGGGTAAAAAACTCCAACGCCTCATCCAGATCAGGGCAGGGAATGATGGTCTCGGTCATAAGCTTGCGGCAAAAAGAAGTGAAAGCCCGAACCCAGGGACAAACTCATTCCGCGGCAATATCTTCCGGCTGAAGAATAACCAATTTCCCATCCCGTTCGACTGGAACGGGATTGCCAGCTCGCTTATGTTTTAATAAAGCCTCGCGAACAGCCCGATCATATGCGGGCTTGATTTCCTTCGCGTACCGGACAAATAGATCGTCCTTTGGATCTACTGCTTTATCTGATTCCATAATGCATTATCTTGAATAGCCTCGCCGTTTACCCCATCAAAGCGCGCAATCTCTGTCGCCGGCTCCGTTCCGGCATTATACACCTGCCAGGCGTCGGTAATCGGTAAATATAGCTCGAAAAGATTCTTTAGGCCTCGTTTGAACCGCCGGCGAATTGTTTCTTCCGGAATCGAATGCCCGCCCAGCCGAACCCTCGCCTTTACCCGTTCGACAGCGATCTCAACATCTCGCAGCCAAAGAAATATCAAACTCACACGATATCCGTCCGATTTCAACTCTTTCAACCAACCAGCGTAAAAGCGAGATGCCAATGTGGTTTCAAAGGCAAAACTCTTTCTTTGCGAAGCCAGATCATGAAGGCGGCCGAGCATCACTCGCCCGGCATCGAATGACGCATCCTCCGGTGCAAACGCTGAAAGGCCCTCGGCGATCGTATCGGCGTTGACATATTCGGGAATGTTAAACGTATCACGCAGCAATGCCGGAGCAAGCGTAGATTTTCCCGCTCCGTTTGGGCCTGCGATGACGACAATGTTGGGCATTTATCTACGGCTTTTTACGATCGATAGCCTCGAGCATTTGCCTTGCATCTTCGGCCTGCGGATTTAAGTCCAGGAGCTTCTTCAGAAGTACCTTAGCGTCACTAAATTGTTTTAGATTTGCGTGCATTGCCGCTGCGCTGAACAGGCCATCTTCAAATTTTGGATCGATCTCGAGGGCTTTCTTGTATAGCGCCAACGCTTGCTCAAATCGATCTTGATTCTCGGCCACAACACCTTGGCTGTAAATCGGCAGCGGACTTTTCGGGGCTAACCTGCCCGCTTCCCGATAAGCCTTGATCGCCGAATCAAACTTGCCCTGCATTGCAAGCCCGTTCCCATAATTGATATGTGCCGGAAAATATTTTGGGTTAGCGGCAATTGCTTTCAGCGCCCAGGCTTCTTCTTCGATAGGCATCTGCAATTTTCCAAAAAGTCCGGCAATTGATGTCATCGCGGCAAAATCTTTCGGTTCCAGTTTCAGGACTTCCTGATACTTGGCAATGGCTTGTTCGAATTGCCCGGCATTCTCAAGGAGAAGTGCTTGCTTGATGACCTCGACCGCTTTGGGATTCTTTTCCGACGGCGATTGTTGATGATCCTGGGATATTGCAGATTGCCAGCAAAAGACCGCGAGTATCGCCGCAAACCAAACGTTTCTTGTTTTCATATCTTTAGGGTAACTGCCTCAGGTTCAGCCTACACGACTTCCGAGAAGACAAAATTTTCGCCGGTACGCGTTCTATGCCGCAACTTACCAATACACTTCAACCAAATTCGATTCCGTTATTGCAGTGTCTTTGGTGATCAAGGGGCAATCGAGTTCAACGGCGGTGGCGACGATCAGTTTGTCAAAAATGTCATCATTGAAACTATACCCGACCGACTCTGAAATAATTGAGGCGGTCAATTCATAAACGCTAAGTCCTTTTTGATGTTTTAACTCGTCAACCCATTTCAAAAAAGGTAATTTCAGTTCGATTTTGCGCTTTGCGTTCAGTATTGCGACTTCAAGCAAAACAATAGATGGCACAAAAATAGCTGAATTACCCTTTTGTGTCTGGTCAAATACAGCGATAGCTTTTGGCGAAAGAAATCTATGATTCTTGTTCAAATACCAAAGCAACGCATGCGTGTCAGTGACGTACATTTAATTTGGTTCAACGTGATCTTTAGCATTGGCCAGTTCTTGCGCGGAGCGTTCGATGGCTCGGTTGATCTCTTCTGAGATTTCCCGACTTGCTTCTTCAAGATCGTCAGTAAGAATTTCAACTGATCCGACCAAAGACCATTCCTTATCTATTTCTTCGATAGGTTCTTCAAAAATTAAAACTCCTTTGCGATATCGACCTTCGGAAATTTTTCCAAGCAGTTTTACATTTCCCTCCGGATCTATAGTTGCACCAATTGTTTGTAACATCTCTTCACCTCAATAGGATTTTAATACGTTTGATTTCGATAGCAAAGAAATTACGGCCTCAGCCGATACAACATTCTCGGAAACGGGATGGTTTCGCGGACGTGCTCGATGCCGCACATCCAGGCTACGGTGCGTTCGATTCCCATGCCGAAGCCGGCGTGGGGGACGCTGCCGTATCTTCTTAGGTCGAGATACCATTCGAACGTCTCCTGCGGAAGGTCGTGGGCCTTTAGCTGTTCGATCAGGTAATCGAGCGAAGCGGCGCGTTCGCCGCCGCCGATAATTTCGCCGTAGCCCTCGGGTGCGAGAAGGTCGATGCCGAGAGCACATTCCGGCCGGTCTTTATCAACTTCAAAATAAAACCCTTTGATCGCGGTAGGGAAGTGGTGGACAAAAACAGGCTTGCCGAATTGGTTGGAAAGATAAGTTTCATCCGGCGCGCCAAAGTCGCCGCCCCACTCGAATCGCTTGTCCAACAAACTTAAGTTTGTTGAACTGTCGTAGCCTTCCTGCAGCATCTTCACCGCATCATCATAATGCAGCCGGGGAAACGGGCCGGAGATGGCCTCGAGTTTTGAGATATCGCGTTCGAGTGTTTTTAATTCTTCCTGCCGGTCTGACAGAACACGTTCGACAATCGACAGGATAAGGCCTTCGCCGAGGTCCATCATGTCTTCGTAGGAAGCATACGCAACCTCAGGTTCGACCATCCAAAACTCGGTCAAATGCCGGCGGGTTTTTGATTTTTCCGCGCGGAACGTCGGACCAAATGCGTAAGATTTTCCAAACGCAGCGGCGGTCGCTTCGTTATAAAGCTGGCCGGACTGGGTCAAGTACGCTTTCTCATCGTCAAAATAATCGACTTCGAACAGCGTCGTCGTGCCTTCGCACGCGGCGGGCGTGAAGATCGGCGTATCTGCGAGCGTAAATCCGTTGTTATCAAAATAATCGCGGACCGCTTTGATGACCGTATGGCGAACTTTCAGCACTGCATGCTGCTTTTTTGACCTTATCCACAGATGCCGGTGGTCCATCAAAAATTCCGTTCCGTGTTCCTTTGGCGTGATCGGATAATCATGCACGTTCTGCAAGACTTCCAGGCCGGTCACATCCAACTCGACGCCGATCGACGACCGCGTGTCCTCCTTGACAGTGCCCGTCACGATGATCGACGATTCCTGCCCAAGCGAATTGGCCGTCTCGAACAATTCTTCATTGTTCGGCTTGAACACAACGCACTGCACAATTCCAGTCCCGTCGCGCAGCTGCAGAAAAACGAGCTTCCCGCTCGAACGCTTGTTGTAAAGCCAGCCTTTCAGCGTGACTGACTCGCCGATATGGCCTTTCAGTTGATCAATGTATGTTTGCGACATAAAAAATGCACGGCAGAAACACGACCGGTAGGGAGTGTGCCCGATGATCGCGAATTTGTGATCGCGTAATGCGGAAAATCCAAAATCGCCGAGCTGCAATCGACGGGGCACACTCGCTACCGCTCGTGTTTCCGCCTTTCGTTCTCAATTCTAATAGAATTATCGACCTGTGCAAACAATGGCAGGTGATCTGCCCAAGGTTCGGAGATCATTTTCCGTCGATCCGTCGAACCATGGCAGTGTATCGCGGATCGTCGCGGAGCGGGTCGAGCTGCGGGGCAACCTTAAGCACGGCTATTAGATGGGAACGTTCATCATATGCTTTTCCGAGATATTCGAATGCCTTGTCCTTGTCGCCGATCCTTGCGTATAGACAGGCAAATTCAAATGTACGCGTTTTATCTTCCGTCTTGATCTGTTCCAATGTAACACCCCGCCAGCCTGCGTTTGCATAAGCGGCCTTGTAGCGTTCGATCATGGGGTCGTTTGCGTTTGTGATCATCAGGCCATTTATCAAATAGCCAAAGGCCTCGGCTTCCTTTTTCTGTAAGAGAAGGATAGTGACCAATTGTTGGTGAATAAACGTGTGGTTCGGATTCAGATCGAGCAGGCGTTTGAACTGGGCTTCTGCCGCCGGAAATTGCCGCGCATAGAACAGGGCCAAACCGTAGATCTGTTGATTTCTATACGAAACCGGCTGCAGGTCCATCGCCGTTTTGATACTCGCGATAGACTCGTCAAATCTGCCTTGCGAATAGAGGAAATTTGCATAGGTCTTATGTGCAAGCGGAGAATTCGGCTCGAGTTCCAGTGCCCGTCTGCATTCCTTTTCGGCTCCGACAGGATCGTATTCGTAACGAAGTTTGTTTTGGCAGAGCGAACTGTACGCGTCAGAAAGATTCGGGTCAATGGCCAGCGCCTTATTGATCGCATCCATTGACTTCTCATAATTTCCCTTGGCGTCAGGGTCGCGATGCCCGACAAGATCTCGGCGTGTATGGGCGATACCAGCCCATGCACGGGCAAACTTTGGGTCCAGATCGACCGCCTTTTCAAAAAATTCGAGAGCCTTATGCACGTTTTGAACGCCGCGCTCTTCGGTAATATTCATCGCCATCAAATAATAGCGATAGGCATCCTGGTTGTCGGTCCCGCGCTTTGTCCGAAAATCGTCGGCGTCGGAGCCGAATCTTGCCAATAGTCTGTTTCCGATCTCATTCGCAACCGCATCCTGTGCGATAAACGAAGTTCCCAGAGGATGTTCGGCCTGGATCGTGTCTATGACATTTCCGGTCGCCACTTCCAGAAACTGGGCGGTGACCTTTATCCTTCCGCCTGCGATCTGGTAGTGCGAAGATAAGACATAATCGGCTTTCAGTTCCTTTCCCGCGGACATAGCGTCCGTATTTACATCCGTAAAGCTTCGAACGGAACTAAGCGGCCTGACCGTCAATTCTTTGTGAGGACTCAGTTTTAAGATCAGAGCTTCAGCTATGCCGAGGTCATACGACGGGTCGCGCGATTGAAGATCAAGCGGCTTTAGGGGCAGAACCGCTATCCGGTTTCCCCGGGCAGGCGCTAAAGGGTTTCGCCCGTTTAATGCTGCATAAAACGCCGCCGATCCAAGAAGTGCCGCTGCAATGACGGCATAGATCGCCCACGAATGCCCGCCGAATATTTTTCGAGGCCTGGTGGGTGCAACTTTCGCCGTTCCGGCATCCGAAACTACAAAAGATTCGGAACTCACACCGGTCGATTTAACTATTCCCGCCGCAGTTCGGTGAGAGGGCGCCTCACGGTTTTCAAGATCGCGAGTGTACTCATAATCTTCAGGCACAAGCGGGCGTCTAAATGCGCCCGACGAGTTGTTTACAGTGATCACTGGCGCGACAAAGCGGTAACCGCGGCGGGGAATAGTTTGAATAAACTTGCTGTCTTTTGGATCTTCGCCCAATGCGTTTCTGATCGACCAGACGCATTTTGAGATATTCGCTTCTTCTACAAACGTATCTTGCCAAACTGATTCGATAAGTTCCGATCTCTGAACTAGATGCCCGTGGCGTTCGACAAGAATGACGAGGGTCGCAAACGCCTTTAACGAAAGCTGTACCGGTTCGCCGTTGCGCAGGAGCAAACCCTCGCCAGGGACAAGCCGGAAATCAGCGAACTCATAGGTTTTTCCGTTCAGCGAAGCCATTTTCCTGTTTGGAAGAACTTTAGGAAGAATAATTGAACATTTCGCAAATACTTTCCCGCCGGCTTCCAATACATTTGCCAGCACACCCAGTGAATTGATCCCTGTTGGTACGGGGCCTGGTCCTTACTGTGTGCTGCGTCCGAAATGAGTTAACGGCGAAGATTCTATTCCTGTCTTGGTGTAAAGGCAAGGAATTTTCACGATCCTGAGCCGATATTTGAAGAACGTCCTCTGGCGAGCAATGGGAAGAGTCAACGATTTGATCAAGTAATGAGAATAATAGAATGAACAAGATCTGCGGAAAACTGACACCTCTAATCTGTGTAATTTCAATTGTACTTACGACATTTGGGAGCACTCACGCAAGGCCGGCATCGGCCCCGAACCCGGCACCTAGAATTGTCAGCGATGCCGTGGTGCTCGAATGGAACCAGATCGCCTTCGAAACGATCCCGCCCCAACCTCCGTTTCCTGCCAATCGTTGGATGGCGATCGTCCAGGTCGCTGTATTTGAGGCGGTAAACGCAACAACGGACAAGTATCGGCCGTACCTGGGCACTATAAGCGCTCCCGAGGGATCATCTCCTGAAGCAGCGGCAATAATGGCGGCCCACAATGTGCTGGTCGCGTATTTTCCGGCGCAGGCCGCGGTTTTGGACCAGCGAAGAGATGCTTCATTGGCATCGATACCGGACGGACAAGCAAAAATAGACGGTATCGGCGTCGGCATGGCTGCGGCGGCCGCAATGGTGGCAAACAGGGCAAATGACGGATCTTCGCCTTCGATATTCCATATGCCGACGAACTCGGATCCATATGAATGGCAAGTGTACCCAGGCTGTCCGGCGGGCGGCGGAGCTTTCAAACATTGGCAAAATGTTAGGCCATTTGCGATGGATAGTGCTTCTCAGTTTCGCTCAGGACCGCCGCCGGCCCTGTGGACCGGCATGTATGCCCAGGACTTTAACGAACTGCAGGCCGTTGGATCATTAAACAGTCCCAACCGCCCACAGCATCGCACCGATGTCGTCCGGCTCTATGCGATCTATAATCCGCCTGCTCTATGGAATTCCGCGCTCCTGCAGATCGCAAGCACGCGCAATGATGAGATCACGGACACGGCCCGGACCATGGCGCTGATGAATATCGCGGTCACCGATGGGGCTGTCGCTAATCTTGAAACCAAATATTTCTACAGGACCTGGCGTCCCATTACAGCGATACCGCGCGGCGGCGAAGACGGGAACAGGAGGACGATCGCGGGCCCGTTCACTCCGCTAATCCAGACGCCGTGTTTCCCGAGCTATCCCTCAGCACACGGAACTTTGTCAAATGCGGCCCGGCAAGTCCTCGAGAGGGAGTATGGCAGATTTGGGCATTCGATCACCTTTCAGCACCCGACTGTACCGGGCGTAATACTCAACTATTCCGATCTAAGAGAGATCACCGACGATATTTCCGACGCTCGTGTCTATGGCGGAATTCATTTCCGTTTTGACCAGGACGCCGGCGAACTGCAAGGCGAGGCCGTCGCTCAGCACGTCTATAACCACATGTTCAAGAGAAAGAGGGTGCGGTGAGGCATCCTATCTGCAGAAACACGCCCGGCCCGCAACCGCAAGATGGCTTTACTAGCGATCGCGACGGCGCATTTCTTTATTGAAAGGCCGAAAGAAGCAAAAGGAAAGGAGCTGTCATTCCGGCGGCTCCTTTTCCTTTGGTTGACATTTCTCCTTACGAAAATCAGACTAAATCAACTGTGCCGGACAAACCGAAGAAAAAGAAGATCAATTACTCGAGCGCGTGGATCGAGGCGAGACAGATCGTGTGGCGGGCGCGGTGGCGGTTGTTGTTTGGCAGTATTTTGATGTTGATCTCGCGGCTTGCGGGAATGGTCTTGCCGGCTTCGACGAAGTTTATTGGTGACGAGATATTCACCAAGGGCCATTACGAACTCATTAAATGGATCGCACTTGCCATTGGGATCTCGACGCTTGTTCAGGGCATTACTTCGTTCGCTCTGTCGCAGATCTTGGGTGTTGCGGCACAGCGGGCGATCACGGAAATGCGAAAGCGCGTTCAGGCGCATATTGAGCGGC
>JADLDC010000064.1 GCA_020846885.1 Acidobacteriota bacterium
CACTTCGTGCCCGCTGCAAAGAATTAAAGGATCGGACCGATCATCCGCTTAAGGCGATCATCGTCTGTTCGCCGGCAAACCCGAGCGGCAAAGTGATGTCGCAGCAGGAGTTGGAGGATATTGCCGACGTCGCAAAGGAACTCGATCTGCTTGTAATTTCGGACGAGGTTTACGAACACTACGTTACAGGCGAAAATCCGCACACGCCGATCGCCTCGCTCCCCGATATGTGGGACCGGACGATCACGGTCAATTCGTTCTCGAAATCGTGGAATATTTCCGGCTGGCGGCTTGGCTATGCGTTTGGCAAAGGCGACCTTATTGCCCCGATCAATACGGCTGCGAACGTTATTTATGTTTGTCCGGCAACTCCGCTGCAAGCGGCGCTGGCAAAGGTTTTGATGGCGGACAACGATTATTACACGAAACTGCGAGATAAATTCGACGCAAAACGCATCGCGTTTTCCGAGGGCCTCCGCGAGCTCGGTTTTGACATCTATAATTCAGGCTCGGCGTTCTATATCTGGGCCCGAATTCCCGAAAGGTTCTCTGACGCCATCGCATTCAACGAAATGCTGATGCGCGACGCCGGCGTCGGAATGACACCCGGGGCCGCGTTTGCCGATACCGACATGTGGGACGCATACGTCCGCATATGCATCGCCCGCGAGGATTCGATCCTTGAAGGTGCGATGGAGAAACTGAAGTCCGTATTGAGCTAACTTTTCGGTCTGATCGACAGATTTCGGGTTATACTTGTTGTAGGAAAAATATGACTCCAACCGCCGAACAAGCAATTGACCTGATTCGAATGCTTCCGCCGCCTGAGCGTGAAAAGGTGCGCGAATGGATCGAAGTGGAATGCCACGAAAATATAAGGAACGGTAACGATAGAGAAGGTGCCGACAAGCAGGCTGAAAAATTTGAGCGAGCTTTACGATGGATCGACGAAAATCGCGAGAAATACGATGGCAAATTCGTAGTGTTGGAAGGAGATACTTTGATATCTTCTGGCTCGGACCCGAAGCCGTTATATGAGCAGGCCCGCGCCATGGGCATCAAGAATCCGTTCGTTAAAAAGATCAGGGCCAGGATTCTGCCGTTCGGAGGATGGTAGATGAGTGAAAGTCTCGACTTTGACATTGTCCACAACTACAGTCTTTTCGAAGTCGGGATCACCGTTAGAGCAGTCCTCAAAAATGGGGATCTAACCGCGGAAGCAGATGTTCGCATCGATACCGGTTCCACCTACTGCATTTTTGAACGGCATATTGGCGAAGGGCTGGAAATTGCCGTTGAATCGGGAATCCCCGCGACGATCGGTACAGCCACCGGCACGTTTCGTGCCTTTGGTCACGAGCTTAGTCTAAACGTGCTCGGAATAGAGATAATTTCGACAGTTTATTTTGCCGAAAGCGATAGTTTTGATCGCAACGTCCTTGGCCGCGTTGGCTGGCTTGATCGCGTAAAATTTGGCCTGATCGAAGCTGAGGCGAAATTGTTTTTGAGCCGCTATTCCGGGTAACGCCATTAAACCTTGATAATTATCATCTTGCTTGATGAGAATATTCGAATCAACTCTTTCGATCTTGATCCTGTTTACGTCCATTTCGGCGTTTGCTCAGACGAAGAACGCTGCAGTGGTTAGAACGATCGAAGCTTATGCCAGATCGGTCGATAAACTCTTCGCAGGGCAGAAGGAACCAGACGTCGTTGTCGCGGACGTTTCGGATTACGATTCGGACAAAGCGGAATGGCGCACATTCAAATCGAAAACGAACCTCGATACTTTCCGCGATAAAACAGAGACGTATTCGGTCGCTTATATTTGGCGGGCAAGAGGAAAGATCGCTTTGGTCGCTTTCACCAAGTTCAGTCCGTCGGGTGATTGGGCTGAATATGTAACTTACTATTTTCGTCATGATGGCTCCGCAGCGAAAGTCACGTCAGAACTTAGGACGTTTTATGGCGACTATCTGATCATTAGGGAGCGCTATTTCGACCCGCGTGGACGGCTTCTGAAACAAACGTCAAAGTTCCTTGACCTGGTGACGAAAAAACCAAAAAAGCCGACAAAGGATGTTCGCGATGCAATCGCGGGAGTCACAAGATCGCAATATTATAAGAAGGTATCTGCACTGCCGTTCTATTCGTTGTTAAGTTCAAGCTAACACACTGCCAAAATTATGAAACGCCTACTTTCACTGTTGCTAACCTTTAGCTTTCTTTCACTCGTTCCGATCGCTCGAGCCGACGAGGGCATGTGGACGTTTGACAATCCGCCGCTGAAGCAGTGGAAGGAGCGTTACAACTTTGAGCCTTCGAAGGAATGGCTTGACCGTGTGCGGCTTGCGTCGGTCAAATTTCCTGGTGCTTCGGGTGTTTTTGTTTCGCCGAACGGGTTGATCGCGACGAATCACCACGTTGCCTCCGGGTTTATCGAACGCTTGTCCAGCAAGGAACGCGATCTTCTCAAGACCGGCTTTTATGCAAAGACGCAGGCTGAAGAATTGA
>JADLDC010000065.1 GCA_020846885.1 Acidobacteriota bacterium
CTCAAGGAAAACGAGCGGGGTGGTAAGTCAGGCCACTCTCGACGGCTCGGATGGTGCGAAACAGAGATGCAACCTGCATCGCACGGTCCCATGGGTTCTAGCGGCAGACGACTAAACGGAACACCGGTTTCAACCGGCAGTCCGGCCAAGGCCGGCGTTCCATAAACACAGAACCCTGAATAGGAGATAAGTAAAAGACATGGCAACCACAAAAGAAGATGTTGTTGAATATTTGAAGGGAATCACCCTTCTTGAGGCTTCCGAATTGGTCAAGGAACTTGAGGAAGTGTTTGGCGTTTCGGCCGCCGCGGCTGCGGCACCGATGATGATGGCGGCTCCGACCGGCGACGGCGGCGGTGCGGCCGCGGCTGAAGAAAAGGATACGTTCGATGTCATCCTGACGGCCGCCGGCGGAAACAAGATCGCGGTGATCAAGGTCGTCCGCGAGGTTGTAGCCGGACTTGGCCTCAAGGAAGCGAAGGATCTGGTCGACGGCGCTCCGAAACCGCTCAAGGAAGGCGTTTCCAAAGACGAGGCCGAAGATATCAAGGCCAAGCTGACCGAAGCAGGCGCGACCGTGGAGCTCAAATAGCAATTGCAGAGGCCCGTGCGCCGGCAAGGGCGTCATCAATGTTTGACGTTACTTCCTTGCGGGAGCGATGTTAATTCGATATTGAATATTGATGCCATTGCTGGGTGCGGGCCTCCGCAAAAAAAGCTTGCAAACGCGGGTGAGATCAGCAGCATCCTACTGCGGCAGGTTGAACTATCGTTTCCTAGCTGTTATCGTTAGAGTAAGCGAAAGAAGACCAATTTTTCATCGCGCGCTCGTCCCTAACGGGTTAAGTTATTGATCTAAAGGGATTTATTGGGTTATACGGCGGTTTCTGGCAGACAAAGTGGAGAGTGAGTGTCCGGTTTAGACACGCTCATACAATTCGACTAACACTGGTTAGCTGCTTCAAAAGCGGTCTGGGCAAGCTTCGCCCTCGGCCGCATTTGCCGTCTTTTCTTGAAAATTGGAGTTTCGATCGAACTGAGGAATGCTAACAATTCCTGGTTCATAAATCAATAGTTTTATTGCCCGGCCTATTTCACATTATGATCAACAATCCGCTTCAGACAAACGCACACGGACTCGGACGCCGGACCAGCCAGTCGCCGGAACGCGTGGACTTTTCGAAGATCTACACAACGGCGCAGATACCGAACCTGATCGAGGTACAGCGCGAATCATACGATCGATTTCTTCAGATGGACCTGATCCCCGAGGAACGCGACCAGATCGGACTTCAATCGGTCTTTAAATCGATCTTTCCGGTCTCAGATTTCCGCGAGACGGCGACGCTTGAGTTCGTTGAGTTTCAGATCGGCAACTGGCAATGCAAATGCGGAAACCTCGAAGGCCTCGAGCATCTTCGTGCAAACTGTAAGAATTGCGGATCGAAGATAAAGGTCGATCCGTTCAACCCGGCGGAAGTTCTCTGCAACAATTGCGGAACCTTCAACGCCGTTAGGCCAAAGCTTTGCCCGAACTGCGGCGAACCGGTCGGCCTCAAGCACAAGCACGACCAGCAGGAGTGCCAGGAGCGGGGAATGTCCTACAGCGTTCCGCTGAAGGTGAAGATCCGGCTTACGGTTTTTGATAAAGACGCCGAGACAGGCACTTCTACCATTCGCGATATCAAGGAAGAGGACGTATTCTTTGGCGAGATACCGCTGATGACGGACAACGGAACGTTCATCATCAACGGGACAGAGCGCGTTATCGTTTCGCAGCTCCATCGTTCGCCAGGTGTTTTCTTCAAGGGCGACCGCGACGAATATCTCGCAAAGATCATCCCGTACCGCGGCTCGTGGGTGGAATTTGAATATGACCAGAAGGGGCTTCTGCACGCGCGGCTTGGCAAACGCAAGCTCCTTGCGACCATCTTCCTTCGTGCTCTCGGCCTGTGGCTTTCGCCGCAGATCGATATGAAGACCGTTTCGGACAACATACTTGAAGAAGTGGTCAAGAATGCCGAGTACAGCAATTCGGACATACTTCGCCTGTTCTATACCTACGACGCAGCGGTGGTAGAGAAGGGCAAACTCTTCCTGCAGGTCAAGCCCGAAGGCGACACCAACCTGGTCGGAATGCGGGCGGAACAGGACATCAAGGACAAGAAGGAAGAGATCACGCGCATCGGTAAAAAGGTCACGAAATCCGCCATGGTCGAGCTTCGCAAACTCGGCATCGACAAGGTGGAGGTTTCGGCCAACGATTTCGAAGGAGCGTATGCCCTGTCAGATGTGATCAACCAGGAAACCGGCGAGGTCATTGTCGAAGCGAACAGCGAAATACCGTCGGCAAAGCTGCAGCAGATGATCGAGGAAGGCGTTGCGGGCTTTGAGGTTTTCTTCCCGAAGAACGATGTGATCGGCGAGGTAATTTCTTCAACCCTGAGGAAGGACGCGATCTCGAAACCGGTCGATGCACTGCTTGAGATCTATCGCAAGATGCGTCCCGGCGATCCGCCGACCGTCCCGACGGCCTATCACCTGCTTGAAGGAATGTTCTTCGACGACCGCCGTTTTGATCTATCACGCGTTGGCCGGCTGAAGTTCAACATCAAAATGGGCCGTGCGGAAAAAGACCGCATCGATGACCCGCTTCTGGCCGCGACCGATTTTGTTGAGGTCGTTAACTACCTTCTTCGAATGAAGAGGGACAGTGAGCATTATTACCAGGATGACATCGACCATCTCGGCAACCGCCGCGTACGCGCCGTTGGTGAACTGCTCGAAAATCAGTTCCGCATCGGTTTGGAACGAATGGAGCGGGCGATCAAGGAGAAGATGTCCATTCAGCAGGACATGTTCACCACGATGCCCCGCGACCTTGTGAACGCAAAGCCGGTGACGGCGGCGGTTCGCGAATTTTTCGGCTCGTCACAGTTGTCGCAGTTCATGGACCAGACGAATCCGCTGTCAGAGATCACGCACAAACGTCGCCTTTCGGCCCTTGGGCCGGGCGGTTTGTCACGTGAACGTGCCGGCTTTGAGGTCCGCGACGTGCACCCGACGCACTACGGCCGCATTTGTCCGATCGAGACGCCTGAAGGCCCGAACATCGGCCTGATCTCGTCCTTGTCGTGCTTTGCCCGCATCAACGAATTCGGTTTTATCGAATCGCCTTACCGCAAGGTCGAGGACGGCCGCGTTATCGAATACGTCAAGGTGCACAACGGCGGCGACACGAAGTTCAAGCCGAACGAGCATGTGCCGCTGGAAGAGGTCGAGAAAGCGAACAAGAAGGTTGCCAAGGAAGACGGCAAACAGGCCGAATTTGAACCGTATCCGTTCTATCTGACCGCGTGGGAAGAGGACCGCTATGTCATCGGCCAGGCGAACATTGAACTCGACGCCAAGGGCCATTTGGTAAATGAGCGAAACGCCGCCCGTTTGCGCGGTGAGTTCATAACGGCGGACCGTGCTGACATTCAGTACATGGACGTTTCACCGAAGCAGCTTGTTTCGGTGGCCGCGTCGCTGATCCCGTTCCTTGAAAATGACGACGCGAACCGTGCCCTGATGGGTTCGAACATGCAGCGTCAGTCGGTCCCGCTGCTTCGTGCCGAATCGCCGTATGTCGGCACTGGTATGGAAAAGATCGCGGCGCGCGATTCGGGCGCCGTGGTGATCGCAAAACGTAACGGCGTTGTCGATTATGTCGATTCGGAGCGCATCATTGTCAAAGCCGACCATCAGGTGGACGGCACGATCTCGCGTGAAGTGACGGCGGACATTTACTCGCTGGTGAAGTTCAAGCGTTCGAACCAGAACACGTGCATCAACCAGCGGCCGATCGTAACGGTCGGCGAGCGTGTCCGCAAAGGCCAGGTCATTGCCGACGGGCCGTGTACCGACCGCGGTGAACTTGCATTGGGACGAAATGTGCTGGTGGCATTCATGCCATGGCGCGGCTATAACTTTGAGGACGCGATCCTTGTTTCCGAGCGGCTTGTGAAGGATGACTATTACACGTCCATCCACATTGAAGAGCTTGAGATCGAGGCCCGGGACACAAAGCTTGGCCCTGAAGAGATAACGCGCGATATTCCGAATATCGGCGAGAACATGCTCCGTGACCTGGACGATTCGGGCATCATCCGTATCGGTGCTCAGGTAAAGCCGGGCTCGATCCTGGTCGGCAAAGTGACGCCGAAGGGCGAAACTCAGCTGACCGCTGAAGAAAAACTGCTCCGGGCCATATTTGGTGAAAAGGCCGGTGATGTTAAGGACGCCAGCCTGACCTGTCCGCCGGGAATAGACGGTACGGTCGTTGATGTGCAGATCTTTACCCGTAAGGGCCAGGAGAAGGACGAACGAAGCCTGGATATCGAGCAGATGGAAGAGGACGATCTTCGCCGCGACCTTGAGGACGAAATTCGTATTCTCGAGGAACAGCGAAACGAACGCATCTTTGAGTTGTTCGACGGGCGCAAGCTGCAAAAGGACCTGATGGACGGCAAGGAAGTGCTTCTCAAAAAAGGCACGACCCTAAACCGCGAGGTACTGCATGATATCAACACCAAGCTGTTGAAAAAGGCAGAAGTATCCGCCGGTTCGATCGACATTGCGGCTGAGGTCCGTGAGTATGAGCAGCGGACCGATCGTCAGATCAGCATTCTTGCGGACATCTACGACGAGAAGATCACCAAGCTGAAGCAGGGCGACGAACTTCCTCCGGGCGTTATCAAGATGGTCAAGGTCTTTGTTGCCATGAAGCGCAAGCTCAGCGTCGGCGACAAGATGGCCGGCCGCCACGGTAACAAGGGCGTTATTGCCCGCATTCTTCCCGAAGAAGATATGCCGTACCTGCCGGACGGAACAGCGGTCGAGATCGTGCTCAACCCGCTTGGCGTACCGTCACGTATGAACGTCGGGCAGATCCTTGAAACACATCTCGGATGGGCGGCACGAGTTCTTGGGCTCCATTTTGCGACGCCGGTATTTGACGGTGCGACCGAAACTGAGATCAAGGAATTCATCGGGCAAGCGAACAGCAAATACGATGAGCTTGATCTGCCGAATTCGGTCGGGCCATCGGGCAAGACCCGTTTGTACGACGGATTGACCGGTGATCAGTTCGAGCAGAAGGTGACCGTCGGGTACATCTATATGCTGAAGCTGTCACACCTTGTAGATGACAAGATCCACGCACGCTCTATTGGCCCGTACTCGCTTATCACCCAGCAGCCGCTGGGCGGAAAGGCACAGTTCGGCGGACAGCGATTCGGAGAAATGGAGGTTTGGGCGCTTGAGGCATACGGGGCCGCTCACATCCTTCAGGAGCTTCTGACCTGCAAGTCCGACGATGTGGCGGGCCGTTCGAAGATCTACGAGACGATCGTAAAGGGCGTTTCGAACTTCGAGCCCGGCATTCCCGAATCGTTCAATGTACTGGTGCGTGAGCTTCAGTCACTCTGTCTGGACGTTGAACTGATCCAGGAAGATCAGATCGATCCGGATGAGATCGTTGCGGGTGTTGATGCGCTGGTGGGAGTGGATTAATCGGGTCGCTTAGTGGCAACATTCAGGCACCGCGACGCGGTGAAGAGTTTAGTTGAAAAATTTATATGTTCAGATTCAACAACGAAAGCAAAACGCAGCTGACCACAAATTACGAGGCGATCCGCATTTCGCTGGCCTCGCCGGAAAAGATCCGTTCATGGTCGCACGGCGAGGTGACAAAGCCCGAGACGATCAATTACCGCACCTTTAAGCCGGAGCGGGACGGGCTGTTTTGCGCCCGCATCTTCGGGCCGGTTTCGGACTGGGAATGTTTGTGCGGTAAGTACAAACGGATGAAGCACCGCGGCGTGATATGCGACAAATGCGGTGTCGAGGTAACGCAGTCGAAGGTCCGCCGTGAGCGGCTCGGGCATATCGAGCTTGCGTCGCCGTGTTCGCACGTGTGGTTCTTTAAAGGCCTGCCGTCGCGTATCGGCCATTTGCTCGACATCACGTTGCGCGATCTTGAAAAGATCCTCTATTTCGAGACCTACATCGTCATCGACGCCGGCGATGTGCCGGACCTGAAAGAAAAAGACCTGCTGACGGATGAACGTTTTCGCGAACTGAGCCGCGACTACCCGGCCGGATTCGTCGCCAAGATGGGCGCAGAGGCGATCAAGGAACTTCTTCAGCAGATCGACATTCAGGAATTAGTTGACGACCTGCGTGTCAGGATGCGCGAAGAGACGTCGCAGCAAAAGAAGCTGAAATATTCCAAGCGGTTGAAGGTTTCCAACTCGTTCCTGCGTTCGGGCAACAATCCGGACTGGATGATCCTGGACGTCATCCCGGTCATTCCGCCGGAGCTTCGCCCGCTGGTGCCGCTGGACGGCGGCCGGTTTGCTACGTCGGACCTAAACGATCTTTACCGCCGCGTGATCAACCGCAACAACCGCCTTAAAAAGCTGATCGAGCTGCGTGCGCCTGAGGTCATTGTCCGCAACGAAAAGCGGATGCTGCAGGAAGCGGTCGATGCCCTGTTCGATAACGGCCGCCGCGGCCGCGTGCTTCGCGGGGCGAACAATCGCCCGCTCAAATCGCTGTCCGGCACGCTGAAGGGCAAGCAGGGGCGTTTTCGTCAGAACCTGCTTGGAAAGCGTGTCGATTATTCAGGCCGTTCGGTAATCGTTGTCGGGCCGGAACTGAAACTGCACCAGTGCGGTTTGCCAAAGAAAATGGCGCTTGAGCTCTTCAAGCCGTTCATTTATAACAAGCTTGAAAAGGACGCCCACGCCGCGACGATCAAGCAGGCACGCGAAATGGTTGAACGGCAGGAGCCGATCGTTTGGGACATTTTGGAAGAAGTGATCCGCGAGCATCCGGTGCTTTTGAACCGTGCCCCGACACTTCACCGCCTCGGCATTCAGGCGTTTGAGCCTGTGTTGGTCGAGGGCAAGGCGATCAAGATCCATCCGCTCGTCTGTACTGCGTTCAACGCTGACTTTGACGGCGACCAGATGGCCGTTCACATTCCGCTTTCGGCCGAAGCGCAGATCGAGGCAAGTGTGCTGATGCTTGCATCGAACAACTTGCTTTCACCGGCAAGCGGCCAGCCGATCACCGTTCCTTCGCAGGACATCGTTCTCGGCTGCTACTATCTGACGCTCGCTCGCGAGGGTTTGCCGGGCGAGGGCAAGATGTTCAATACGATCGACGACGTGCTGCTTGCGCTTGATGCCGGACTTGTCGAAACTCAGTCGAAGATCCGTCTTCGATGGCGCGGCGACCTGCTGGACCTGACGGTTGAGACGCACAATCAGGATGTTTTGCGTGCACCGGTCCGCGAGAATGTGGACCGCGTGCTCGACACAACGGTTGGCCGGGCGATCCTTAACGAACGCCTGACGCGCGACGGCCTTCCCTTTGTTAACGGCACGTTGAAGAAAAAAGGCCTCCAGTCGCTGGTCAGTTTCTGCCACCTGCGTCTTGGCCACGAGCCGACGGTCTCGCTGCTTGACGACCTGAAGGCAATGGGCTTTCTTTACGCGACCAAATCAGGTATGTCGATCGGCATCGATGACATGGTCACACCGGCGAGCAAGAAAGACATCATTGAAGATGCCCGCAAGGAAGTCGATAAACTGCAGAAGCAGTACGAAGAAGCGACCATGACAAACATGGAACGCGAGAACAAGGTGACGGCCATTTGGTCAGAAGTTACCGACCGCGTGGCAAAGGAGATGTTCAAGGCCATGCACACCCGCGAGGCCGAGCGAAAGGAACTTAACCCGATCCTCGTCATGGCCGATTCCGGTGCCCGTGGTTCCGAGGCCCAGATCCGCCAGCTTGCCGGCATGCGCGGCCTGATGGCAAAGCCGTCGGGCGAGATCATCGAAACACCGATCGTCGCCAACTTCCGCGAAGGCCTGAACGTGCTGCAGTACTTTATCTCAACGCACGGCGCCCGTAAGGGATTGGCTGATACGGCCCTGAAGACCGCCGATTCGGGCTATCTGACGCGTCGTTTGGTCGATGTGGCGCAGGACGTGATCGTGTCCGAACAGGACTGCGGCACGGTCCGCGGCGTATGGGCCGAGGCGATCATTCGCAACGGTGAAGAAGTTGAAAGCTTGCGTGACCGCATTGTCGGTACCACATCGCTGGATGACATCATCGATCCTGTCGAAGGCAATATCATTGTCGAGGCAAATACCGAGATCAACGAAGAGCTTGCCGCAAGCGTGCAGCTTTCGGGCCTGCAAAAGGTGCGTACGCGGTCGCCGCTGACGTGCGAAAGCCGCCGCGGTATCTGCGTCAAATGCTATGGCCGCAACCTGGCGACAGGCAACACGG
This sequence comes from Acidobacteriota bacterium, assembly GCA_020846885.1. Taxonomy (GTDB): domain Bacteria; phylum Acidobacteriota; class Blastocatellia; order Pyrinomonadales; family Pyrinomonadaceae; genus OLB17. The sequence continues at coordinate 8,353 of JADLDC010000065.1, forward strand.
TCGAGATCGGCGAGGCTGTCGGCGTTGTCGCGGCACAGTCGATCGGCGAACCCGGAACACAGCTGACGATGCGTACCTTCCACGTTGGCGGAACCGCTCGGCTCGAACAGGAGACCAAGCACGTTGCCGCAATGGACGGAACGGTCAAATACGATGACGACCTTAAGGTGATCAAAAACCGCAATAAGGAAATGATCTCGATCAAGCGTCAGTCAGAGATCGCCCTTGTCGATGAACGCGGACGCGAAGTTGCACGGTACCAGGTCGTTTACGGTGCACAGCTTCACGTTAAGGACGGCGAGAAGGTGAAAGAGGACGACATTCTCGTTACCTGGGACCCGTTCACGTTCGCCATCCTGACCGAGGTCGAAGGAGCGGTGAAGTATCAGGATCTGAAGGAAGGCAAGACGGTCGAGGAAGAGATCGATAAGGTCACGGGCCAGAAGCGTCTTGTGGTGAAGGACTCGGATGAAAAGAACCAGCCGCGTCTTGAGATCAAGAGCGGGAACAAGACCCTAAAGACGTACCAGATGCCGATCCGTGCAAACCTGCTTGTCGAAGACGGGCAAGAGGTCAAGCCGGGCGATATCATCGCAAAGATCCCGCGTGAAACGACCAAGACGAAGGATATCGTCGGCGGTTTGCCCCGTGTCGTCGAGCTGTTCGAAGCACGCCGGCCGGGTGAAACGGCGGTTATGTCCGAGATCGACGGTACGGTCAAGTTCGGGCCGATATCGAAGGGTAAACGCAAGATCATTATCACCGGCGACGATGGTGCCGAACGGGAATACGACATTCCGCGCGGTACGCATATCAACGTGCAGGAGGACGACCGCGTCCGTGCCGGTGAACCGCTGATGGACGGCCCGCTCAACCCGCACGATATTTTGCGTGTTCTGGGAACAAGTGCGTTGCAGAACTATATCGTGAACGAGATCCAGGAGGTCTATCGCCTGCAGGGTGTGAACATCAACGACAAGCACATTGAGGTGATAGTTCGACAGATGCTTCGCTGGGTGAAGATCAAGGAAGTCGGCGATACTGAATTCCTGATGGAAGAGCAGGTCGACCGTTTTAGGTACGAGGACGAAAATGCCCGCGTGCGTGAAGAAGGCGGCGCGACGGCCGTCGGTGAACCGCTGCTGCTTGGTATTACCAAAGCCAGCTTGTCCACCGACTCGTTCATTTCGGCGGCCTCGTTCCAGGAGACGACCCGCGTGCTTACCGAAGCGGCCATATCGGGACGCGTCGATTATCTTCGCGGCCTGAAAGAGAACGTCATCATGGGACGCCTCATTCCCGCCGGTACCGGTATGAAATACTACCGGAACGTCAAGGTCGATCATGACCCGACCGAGAACCAGAAGGTCGAGGACGAGTTTGACGAAATGACAAGCATCACCGGCGGTTTTGAGATCCCGGTCCTGGCCGGTGTCCCCGGTGTCGAAACGGAACCGGAGTTTGACGAGGAC
>JADLDC010000066.1 GCA_020846885.1 Acidobacteriota bacterium
AAGCGGTCAGCGAATAGCGTCGATCCCATCGTTCGCCTGGGTTTCTGATGGAACAGAAATACAAGAAGTTTTACGTTGAGTGGTGGAAGATACAGCGGAGCACCGTTGTCGGGCTGATCGTGTTTATAGTTGTTTCGGGGGCGGTTGCGTTCGGCGGTTGGTGGGCGATAAAGCATAACTGGTTCGTTGCGCAGGAATTAAGTGATATACCGCCGAACGCCGCGCGCATTATCTCGTTCGAAGGCGACGTCCGCATCACGCGCGCCGCGACACGGGAAACAATTATTGTTACCAAAGAAACCTGGGTTGCCGCCGGCGATACGATACAAACGCAAGCGGACGGACGGGCGATCATTCAAATGATCGACAACTCTGCCTATACGCTCGGTCCGAACAGCAGCGTTGTTGTGCGTGACAACTCATCCATCCTCGGCGGAAACAATGTTCGTGTTTCGCTGGACGACGGCCAACTTAGGGTCCGCACCGAGGACCAGCCGGATAGTGCAAAGAATGTTGTCGAAATGCGGGATTCAGAAACACAGCTGAACCCGCAGACCGATGCCAGCTTTAATGCTGATGCCCCCAACGGCGGCGGCGAGATACGTATCAGCCGCGGAAGCGTAGAAACAAGCGTTGGCGGGACCAAGACCACGATCACTGAAAATCAGTTTGCCTCGGTCAACAACGGCCGGATCGCGAACCGCGAAACTTTGCTTCCGCCTCCGCGGCTTGTTTCGCCGGCAAATATGGCCCAAGTTGCCGATGCGACAGGTTCCGGTGCCAGCATTGGCCTGGCATGGCAAAATGAGAGCGGCACATCGCTGGCCGCCTATTATCTTCAGGTTGCGCGTTCATCCTATTTTGCCGCTGATTCGATATTTATCGATCGTAACGCCCTTAGCTCGGGCGAATTCCGCGTCGGCGGCCTTTCGCCGGGCACTTACTATTGGCGGGTAAAATCAACTGCCCGTTCCGGCCAGGTCAGCGAATGGAGCGAGCCGTTCAAGTTCAATGTCGTCAAACGGGAGGCAAGCCGCAGGATCGACGTGTCGGGCTGGAACGTCGAGAACGTTGGCGGTAATGTATATATTATCAGCGGACGCACGCTGCCCGGCCTCCTGGTCAAATCTCAGGATAACCAGGCTTACGCCACGGCGGACGGGACGTTCAGGCTGCAGATATCATCGCAACTGTCCGAGGCGGCGGTCGAATTCAGTGATGATCGGGGCAACCGGGCCGGTTTTGTACTTTCGCTGAGGAACGCAAGAGTGCTGCGTAAATTTTAGCTGGAGATCCAGGGTTTGTCGGCGGGACACGATCATTCACACAACACACGGTCGAGCGGCAGCGTGCGGCGGCTAAAGGCTGCGCTCGTGCTGACCTTTGTCTATATGCTTGCCGAGGCCGTCGGCGGCTGGTTCGCAAATTCGCTTGCCCTGATCGCGGACGCCGGCCATATGCTGACCGATGTGGCGGCAATGCTCCTGACGCTGTTCGCCTTCTGGTTTGCCGCCCGCCCGGCTACTTCGCAAAAGACCTACGGCTACTACCGGATCGAGATCCTTGCGGCCTTCGTTAACGGCGTTGTTCTCGTTGTCCTTTCGATCTGGGTGGTTTACGAGGCCTTTCAGCGATGGCGGTCACCAGCCGAGATCAAAGGCGTTGAGATGCTGGTCATCGCGACCGGCGGCCTTGTTATAAACATCATTTCGGCGTGGCTGCTTCATTCGGGCGACAAACACGACCTGAACATGCGCGGGGCGTTTCTGCATGTGGTCGGCGATCTTCTAGGTTCGGTAGCCGCGATCGCGGCCGGTATTCTGATCCTTTCCTTCGGCTGGTTGTGGGCGGATGCTGTCGGCAGTATTCTCATCAGCCTGATCATCATCGTCGGAGCATGGCGCCTTATCCTGGATTCCGTCAACGTGCTGCTCGAAGGGGCACCGTCGCATATCAGCATGCCGGCGGTTGAGAATGTTATCCTTGAGATCAATGGGGTTACAGGCATACACGATCTCCACGTCTGGACCATTTCGTCGGGCCTTTACGCTCTTTCGGTCCATATCAGCCATAACGACGCGGTACTTCACTCTGATCTGCTCGGAATGGTCCGCGGCCGGCTGCACGACCGGTTCGGCATTGATCATCTGACCATACAAATGGAGGGCACAAGCCAGGAGCACGGGGCGGTCTATACCTGCGAGACCGGGTCGAACTGCTTTGAGACGCCGGCCCGGTCGAAGTTCGCCAACGGATGATCCCGAAATGACGCGCAAGCTTTCGAACGTGAAAGAATACGAATGGCGAGCATAAAGCTAAAGTACGGGCGGTCGCATTACTATTTTGAATTCGACGCGGAGCGATTCGACGTTCTCGAACCCGCGTCAACGCCCGGCCCGCTTACCGATCTTGAGATCAACGAACGGCTGGACGCCCCGATCGGCACGCCGGCCGTCGAAGAGATGGTCCGGCCGGACGACAAGGTGCTGATAGTAGTGCCGGACGCGACGCGTTCCGCCGCGTGCGGCCAGGCCGTAAACCTGCTTGTCCGACGCCTTATCGCAAACGGGTCGCAGGCGTTCGATATCAGCATCATCTTTGCGACCGGCATTCACCGGGCTGTTACGGACGAAGAGAAGGATCTGATCCTGACGCCGTTCATTGCCCAGCGGATAAAAACCCTTGATCATCGGCCCCGCGATATTGCCCGAATAACGCGGCTTGGCGAGACCTCGACCGGAATTCCTGTCGAGTTGAACACCGCGCTGGTCGAAACTGATCATGTTATCCTCATCGGCGCGGTCGCGTTCCATTATTTTGCTGGATTCACCGGCGGCCGCAAGCTTATCTGCCCGGGGCTTGGTTCGAGTAGAACGGTCTCCGGCACGCACAAGCTTGCTTTCGACTGCGATAACCTTGGCCGCCGCAAAGGCGTTGGAACGGGCCTCCTTGACGGAAATCCGGTCCACGAGGCCTTTGTCGAAGCGGCGTCAAAGGTAAATACCGCCTTTTGTATAAACACGATCGTCAACGACGAAGGAGCGCTTACCGGGGTATATTGCGGCGATCTGATCGAGTCGCACCGCAAGGCCTGCGATGCGTATGCGGCGGCCCACACTGTAGATATTGCGGAAAAGCGTGATCTTGTCATCGCAAGCTGCGGCGGCCTTCCGTATGACATCGACCTGATCCAGGCGCATAAGACGATCGAGGCCGCGTCACACGCCTGCCGCGACGGCGGCACTCTGGTCGTTCTGGCACAATGCGGTGAAGGACTTGGACGGGCAGATCTTTTGAATTGGTTTGAGGCGGCCGATAGCGTAGCCCTCGCCCGTATGCTTTGTGAAAAGTATCAGGTAAACGGCCAAACGGCGTGGAGCCTTTTGAAAATGGCGGAACGATTCGACCTTAGGCTGGTGACCGATCTGCCCGAACAAAAGGTCGAGCGAACGCGAATGAAGCGATATGAAAGCCTGGCGGCCGCTCTCAAAGGCCTGGAGGACCGAAGCGGCTATGTTATGCCGCACGGGGCCACGAATCGGATCGTGATCTCATAGCGATCCGGGCCTAAAATAAGAATGGCCGCCAATGGCATCATCCATGGCGGCCGTCAAAGTCGATAATTCGGGTATTACTTTTTCTTGATGTCAAAAGTTCTGGCTATTGAATCGGTCTGGTTTCGAATGGCCCTGAGCCGATCGCGAAAGCCGGTAAACCTGAGGACGTAAACCGTTGAATCATTTGATCTTAGAAAATAGTATCGTCCGCCCATCGGCCGCCCGGCGCGAACGAATTCAAAATTGAAGACCGCACCTTTCAGAAAGCCGCCGAACTGCTCTTCTTTGCCGGCAACATAGCCGGGCAAGAACTGGAGCTTTTGCTCTTCTTCCCTGATCACGTCTGATACAACGCCCCGCGGCGGCAGCCCAAGCTTTCGTACCTCGAGGTGGCCGTCCGTCCTGTCGCCGAATACATATTCGACGTTTCGTGCCGTCGCAGACGGTTTTACGGTCATTTTCCAGCGATCGTCCGGGAGTTCAAAACCGTACTCGACATCCGGGCTGCTGAAACTCGAGCCTTGCGCCGCGGCGGGTATTACGAACACAAGCGCGGCCAAAATAGCGAAAAAGATCGAATTTCCGTATTTCATCGTTGGTTTTGGCGAAGTGGCGACCATGACAACATTATCGCAGAATGTCGCCTGTACCGATAGTTCGATGCCGCGATAAGGGCATCTGTTGCACATTTCGCTTTGTGGATTACTTCCATATTTTTCGCCCAAATCACCTATTGGCGGCGTCTAAGAAGTTAGCAACGCGGGCCGTCCGTTCGCAAAATCAAAAGCAGGTAACAAAAGATGAGAAAAACAATGCCGATCGTCAAGCAAATATTTACCGCGGTGATCCTTGCCTCGCTAAGCTCCCCGATTGCTGTGGCCAAGGCGGGCCCGGCCGCCGATAAAAAGCTAACGCCGGACCAAAAGGCCCTCCACGTTTTGAACCGGCTCGGCTTTGGGGCCAGGCCGGGTGATGTGGAAAAAGTAATTTCCATGGGCATTGAAAAGTACATCGACCGGCAGCTCAACCCTACGTCTATCGACGATGGTGTTGCGGAAAAGAAGGTCGAACGGCTTGATATCTTCAAGATGTCGACAACCGAACTGTTTGCCAAATATCCAAACCCTGGAGCTCTTCTCCGCCAGTTGGAAGGAACTACGCCGACACCGAATGCTGACGAAATGACCGACAAGCAGCGGCAGGAACGGCAGCAAAAGCTGCGCGAGTATTACCAGAAATATGACCTTCGCCCGGCCGGCCAGCTTCAGCCGCAGATAATCGCAAATCGCGTGCTGCGGGACGTATATTCCGAGCGCCAGCTTCAGGAAGTTATGGTCGATTTCTGGCAGAACCACTTTAATGTCTTTGCCGGGAAAGCCGCGGTGCGGTGGTATATCCCAAGCTATGAACGCGATGTGATCCGGAAAAATGCCCTTGGCAATTTCCGCGACCTGCTTCTAGGCACCGCGCAGCACCCTGCGATGTTGTTCTATCTGGACAACTTTGAATCGGTCGCGCCGAATGGCCAGACGGCGGCAAATGCCCGCCCCGGACGGCTTCAGCGGCTGGTCCAGGAAGGCGGCGTGACTCCGCGCGTCCGCGAGCAGATCAAGCGGCAGCAAGGCCTGACCGACGCCGAGCTTGACCAACGTATCGCGCGGATCAAGACGGGAGCACAGAACCAACAGAACCGTGCCAAACGCGGCTTGAATGAGAATTACGCACGCGAACTGATGGAGCTGCATACAATGGGCGTGGATTCGGGTTACACGCAGAAAGATATCGTTGAGGTCGCACGCGCCTTTACCGGCTGGACGATCGCCGACCCGCGCGGCTATCGGCGGATCGCCGCGGCCGAGATCAAGGGGACCGAGGATAACCGCATTGCACGCCTCCAGCGAATGGCGGGCGTACCCGATGATATTGAAAGCGGCCAGTTCTATTTCAACGACCGCTGGCACGACAACGGCACGAAAATAGTTCTTGGCCAAAAGGTTGATGAAGGCGGGATAAAGGATGGGCTAAAAGTGATCGATATTCTCGTAAAAAGCCCGGCGACCGCTAAATTCATTGCCCGCAAGCTGTGCGTCAAGTTTGTCAACGACAACCCTGACGAGGCGATAGTAAATCGGGTGGCGGCCGCGTTCAGTCGATCGAACGGCGACATCAAGACAACCCTTCGGGCTATCTTCACGGATAAGGAATTCTTCGCACCGGAAAATTACCGGGCAAAGATTAAGACGCCGTTCGAACTCGCAATTTCCGCTATCCGGACCATCGGCGCGGACACCACCGCAAGCCCGGCAGTTGTCGCCATGCTGAACAAACTTGGTGAGGTCCCCTACGGCTATCAGGCGCCGACAGGTTATCCGGACACCGCCGAGGATTGGGTGAACACCGGTGCATTGCTGGAAAGGCTTAACTTCACGGTAGCTCTTGCGGCAAATCAGATCCCGGGCACACGCGTTGATCTGAAACGGTTCGATGCCGCGGATAACGCCGCAATGTTGAACAAGGCGATCGCCGTCGTGCTCGATAATGATATCTCGCCCGCGACCCGGGCAACGCTGCTAAAACAGGTAGAACAGCCCTTACCTGAGGCCAAGGCCCCGCCCGAGGCCGATGACGATGCGGATGAGGCACCCAGCCGTCCCGCAGCCCAGCGCGGCGGCCGAAATCGGCAGGCGCGGCTGTTGGCCCCATCGGGAAAGCCTGAGATATTTAAGGTTGTGAGTTTGGTGCTCGGAACGCCAGAGTTCCAGCGCCAATGAACAAGGCGGGCGGCTGTCTCAAAACCGTAAAAGAGCTGCGAAGCAGCGGAATATTTGTAGCCCCACGTGAAGCGAAGCGAAACGTGGGGTTAGTCGAGCCTATCGCTCAAAGCCCGCGTAGCGGGCGACAGACTTTCGCCAAATTATTAAGAACAAGATGTTACACACTCTCTGTCGCCCACTACGTGGGCTAGAGTCTCGTTTTCATATCCTAACCACGGGTTTCGCTTTGCTCCACCCGTGGCTACCTCTCTGCCACCGCTCCGCAGTTTAAGACAGTTTTGACGCGGTCTCGTTAGCAAAGGGTTTAACATCCAACCTCCATATTAAGCTCTTGCTCACGCGCGGGCTTCCGCAAGATCTATCCCCGCTCTGTGTGCTTTGTGTCTTCCCTTTGTGTTCCTTGTGTTTAGCTCCTTTTTTCACCACGAAGACCACAAGCGCAAACGCCAAGGCCGCGAAGAATACAAAGTCAATCGAAATGACTTTGGCTTCGGAATGTGGTCTTATTCTTGTTTTACGTTCCGGGCTCCGGCGAAGATGACCATTCTACGAGACCTTCTGCGCAAGGTGCCATTTCCGATCAAGTTCCGCGTTGCCAAGCTTCTCTTTCGGCTCGGCTTTCCTGTTCTCAAACGGTTCCGGCTGTTGGACGAATTGGCAACTCCGCCGGAAACCATGTCAAGGCTGGCGGCGGCGAAGAACCGCGATATTGAGATACTGGTTGTCCTTGACCGCCTGCCCCTGCCCGCCAAAGATGCGGCCCGCGTTAGAATGCTGGCGATCTTAAAGATCCTCACGCAATTTGCGGGCGTAACGCTGATTCCGCTCTATCATCGTTTTGCGAATTCAGATCATGAGAAGGCCGTCAGAGAACTCGGGATCGAGATCGTTGGCGTATTCGATCTCGAATCGGTCCTCGACGGCCGTTATTTTGACATCGCGTTGATGAGCTATCCGCACGTGGCCGACTATATGATGCCGGTGATAAGACGCGAATTTCCTGAGGCAAACGTGATCTTCGATACGGTCGATGTTCAATTCATAAGGCTTCGACGCGAGGCCGAGGTCAAAGATAGCCGCTCCATCGGCCGTGAAGCCGAAAAGATCAGGCTCATCGAAACACGGCTTGCGAACTCCGCCGATCAAACATGGTGCGTGACCTCAGATGATCGCGAGTTTCTTCTGGCGGAAGCTACGGCGGCCAAGATCAAAGTCGTGCCGAATATCCATGCCGTGAACAACCGCGGCCCGGTATTTGAAGAACGAAGCGGCCTTCTGTTCATCGGAAATTTCGAGCACCGCCCCAATGTTGACGCGGTAAACTGGCTGCTTGATGAGATACTGCCGCTGGCAGGCGACGAAGGCCGCAAGATCAAATTGCATATTGTAGGCGGCGGTATTCCGCCGGCGATGGCCGGGCGAAGATCCGAAAATGTTATCCTGCACGGATTCACCGAGAACGTAGAGCCGTTTTATAGGCAATGCCGCCTGGTTGTCGCTCCGCTGCGGTTCGGCGGCGGAATGAAGGGAAAGATCGGCGAGGCAATGTCATTTGGAGTGCCGGTGGTGACAACGGCCATCGGCGCCGAAGGTTTTGGCCTGATCGACGGGCGGGAAGCCTTGATCGCGGACGAGGCCGCCGGCTTTGCCGCAAATATCCTGCGCGCTTATCATAATAAGGAAATGTGGCAGACACTTTCAGATAACGGGCTTTCCTATATCGACGCGAATCTTTCGCCCAAAATGGCCGAAACGCATATTCGCGAAGCTTTCGACGCATTACTGCCAGAACGCGGCGTCTCCCAACGGTGAATCGATCCATCTCAACTGAAAACTCCGATCTTGCGCGGCGGGAACTGAACGGCACAGGCGTGGCCGAGCGGCCGATAACGGTCATGCGCCCGCCGGGAACGCGGCTGGGCATTGACTGGAGCGAGATCTGGCGTTATCGCGAACTGCTTTATTTTCTTGCTGTTCGGGACATAAAGGTCCGATACAAACAAACGGCCATCGGCGTTGCGTGGGCGGTGCTGCAGCCGGTAGTTTCAACGGTGATCCTGTCCGTACTTTTCAGCGCCTTCGCGCGGTTTGACACGCGTGCGGTGCCATATCCCGTCTTCGCGTTGGCCGGCCTGCTGATCTGGCTGTTCTGTCACTCGTCCATCACGATGTCGAGCAACAGCTTTATCGGCAATACGAATCTGGTCACCAAGGTATATTTCCCGCGATTGATAATGCCGGCCGCCGCAACGCTTGCCTGCGTGCTCGACCTGTTGATAGGTGCGGTCATTCTCGCTGGGGTGATGCTGTATTACGGGACCGATCTCACGTGGCAGTTGGCGGCCGCGCCTGTCTTTTTCCTGCTTGCTTTTATCCTGGCGGCCGCGGTCGGAACACTCTTTTCGGCACTGAATGTACGATACCGCGATGTTCAATTCGCCCTGCCGTTCATTCTGCAGATCTGGATGCTGGCGTCGCCCGTGTTCTATCCGACAACACTTTTGCCCGAAAAGTGGCGGGCGATCTTTGCTCTTAATCCGCTGACCGGAATTCTTGAAGGTTTCCGAAGTTCGCTATTCGGAACTGTGTTCGAGTGGAAATTGATCGCGATCTCATGCGTCTCGCTTTTGTTCTTGACAGCGGTCTCGCTTCTGATCTTTCGAAAAATGGAGGACGATTTTGCGGATATGATCTGACAGCGTTATGAACGTGATAACCGTCAACAGCCTGTCAAAGCGCTATTTCCTCGGCGACAAGCCGGCAAATTCCCTGCGCGATACTATAGCCGGAATGGTTAACTTCTCGGCCTCAAAGCGCCGGCGGACCGAGCTCTGGGCGTTGCGCGATGTTGACTTTACCGTTCGCGATGGCGAGACGCTGGGCATTATCGGCCGAAACGGAGCAGGCAAATCAACGCTGCTAAAAATTCTTTCCCGCATTACCAAACCTACGCACGGGACAGCCGAGATACGCGGGCGTGTCGGGAGCCTGCTTGAGATCGGCACGGGCTTTCACAGTGAGTTGACGGGCCGCGAGAATGTTTATATGAACGGTGCCGTACTCGGGATGCGGCGGCCGGAGATAAAACGAAAGTTTGACGAGATAGTTGCTTTTTCAGAAGTCGAAAAATTTCTCGATACGCCCGTAAAACATTATTCCAGCGGGATGTATATGCGGCTTGCGTTCGCGGTGGCAGCCCATTTGGAACCTGAGATTTTGATCGTAGATGAGGTGTTGGCGGTTGGCGACGCCGAGTTTCAGAGAAAGTGTTTGGGTAAAATGGGCGAAGTGACAAAGGAAGGCCGGACCGTCATTTTTGTCAGTCATCAAATGGGTTCGGTCGCGCAGCTTTGCCAGCGGTCGCTGCTGCTCGATAAAGGGTCGCTCGCGATGGAAGGGCCGTCGCCGGCGGTCATCGAACGATACATCAATTACGGCAAAGAGAAAAATGCCGCATACACGGCCGATGCCGCGGCGATGGAACGCGAGGTTTACGTTCGAAGTGCTGCGGTCACCGACGCCGGAGGCAGGGAATGTGACGCCTTTCGCCATGATGAAGCAATGTCGATAAAGGCCGAGTGCGGCGTCAACCATCTTCTTCGCGGAACGGAGCTTCGAATGGTGATCAGGGATAGACGCGGGATAACGGTCTTTACGGCGGACGCAGAACTCGGCGCCTTGAGCGATAAGACCGAGACCTTTGCGGCGGAGTTCGGCATACCGGCCAATTTTCTTCGGCCGAACAGCTATTCGGTCACGCTCGCGCTGTTCGTCCCGCACCAGCATATTTTTGAACTGCTTGAGGATGTCGCGTTCTTTTCTGTCTTTGACGGCGGAACGAAATACGCGCAAAGCGAGGGAATGGATTACGGTGTAGTATTTTCACCGTGTACCACGTCGGTCCGGCCGATCGATTGATCGATCTTTTATGGCAAAGCGAAAGCTAAAAGGCCTTTTCATAAATAACGTAAAGGCGCAGTGCAGTATTTACGAATCCGGAAAGATGGTCTATGACTGCCTTATCCCGTCGGAGAAGTATGCGCTGGATTATACTGAGATCACCCGCACGTCGCTTGAGCTTCCGGCGGGCTATGACTTCTATTTCTTTAACCATCATTTCGAACGATGGTATTGGCTCGACACGGCGACGATAAAGACCATTGTGCCCGGTGTTGTGATGACGCTTGTGCTGGAAGTATCGCCGAATGATCCGTTCGTTTACTGTTCGCCCGATGATTTCGATGCTTATATTGTTGTCGATCCGACGCTTAAAGTCCGCAAGCAAGGCGTTTACGCATTTCCACGCCCGCTCGAGACAGCTCGCGGGCCAGCCGCTTTGCCGGCCCATGACATCCCGGTCATCGGCAGCTTTGGCTTCGGCACGCCTGGAAAGGGATTTGAACATGTGGTCGATGCCGTCAATTTCGAATTTGACCGGGCGATCGTAAGGCTAAATATCCCGCGGGCGTCGTACTGGGACCAGGACGGAAGCATCGGTGCCGCGATGGCAAAAATGTGCATCGACCGTGCAAAACCCGGGATCGACGTTATCGTGACGCACGACTTTATGTCGAAGGAAGAGTTGATCGACTGGTGCCGGGCAAACACCTTGAATTGCTTTCTTTACGATCGAAACCTGCCCGGCCTTGCGGCCACGACCGACCAGGCGATCGCCGCCGGCCGGCCGATGATAACGTCAAAGAACGACACGTTTCGCCACATTCAAAAGTACATAAAGCCGTTTCCGTATCAGACATTGCAGCAGGCCATCGAGCGAACGCCGGCAAATATCGCCGAGCTTCAGCACGATTGGTCACCGCAAAAATTCCGCGAACGGTTTGAGGCTGTGCTTGATGATCTTCGATTTAGCGAAGCCGAACCGGACGGTTCGGGGACAGTGACCTTGCAGGTAAAACCCGGTTCATTCATCCAGGACATCCGTGCAAAGGTCGCCTTGCGGACCAGGTTGAAAAGGCTGATCGATAAAACCGGATTAAAGCCGCAGCGATCCAATCGGCGGCGGCGGCCTTCGCGGTCCTATTCGCAGTTTGGCGAGGACATGATCATCTTTGACCTGTTGAATGATCTTGCGGTCCAGGGAGCCTCGTATCTCGATGTTGGCGCGAACGACCCGGAATTTATCAGCAACACCTTTCTTTTCTACAAGGAAGGTTTCTCAGGCGTGCTGGTCGAGCCTGACCCGTCGCTTGCAAACAAACTCAGGTCGCGCCGGCCGAAAGATACATTGCTGAACGCAGGGATAGGAATAGGCGACGGGGCAGTTGAGGCTGATTTCTATATGTTCGCCGAGAAGAACAACGGGCTTGGAACATTCTCGGCGGAAAACGCCCGGTTTGCGGAAGAAAAGGGCCTGTTCGGCGAAAAGCGGCCGGTTGTCGGGATAAAAAAGGTGCCGCTTCTGAACATCAACACGGTCATTGCCGAAAACTTTACCGAATGTCCTGACCTTATCTCGATAGACATTGAAGGATGGGATCTGCAGGTCCTCAAGACCTTTGATTTTGAGCGATACAGCCCGGCGATCTTTTGCGTCGAGACGCTGGCCTATGATGACAATGGCGGCTCTTACAGGATCCGCGAGATCCACGATCTGTTTGAACAGAACGGCTATCTGCTGCACAAAGAGACCGAAGCGAACGCTATCTTTGTTAACCGGAACCTGTACGAATTTCGCCAGTATCAGAAAGCGAATGGGCAAACCCGCAATGCCAAGGCGGCGTCCGCGTTGTGATCTATGCATTTGAAACATATCAGCACCTGCCGGGTTTGCGGCTCCGCGGCGTTGGCGCCGGCCATTGATCTCGGAGAACAGTATCTTCAAGGTTCTTTCATAAAAGAAGGAAAAGAGCTGCCGCCAATGGAGAAGATACCTTGCGAACTTGTCCGCTGCGATCCGCAAACGGACAGAGAGGCCTGCGGCCTGCTGCAAATGAGGCACAGCGTTCCGCCCGAAGTTTTATACGCCGCTTATTGGTATCGTTCGGGCACAAATCAGACGATGCGTTCGCACCTTAAGGGAATTGCGGATGATCTCGCGCGGCTTTCTCAGAAGAATAACGCGGCGGTCCTGGACATTGGCTGCAACGACGGAACATTGTTGAAAAGCTATCCGGCGGATTTTGTAAAATACGGCATCGACCCTTCGGACGTCGCGCAGGAGGCCGCCGGCGAAGGGCTCGAGGTCATTCAGGATATTTTTCCTTCACAAAAACTTGACGCCCTCCTCGCCGGCCGAAAGCTCGACATCATTACATCGATCGCGATGTTCTACGATCTTGAAGATCCTGTCGCCTTCTGTCGTGAGATCAAGCGATCGCTGGCGGACGATGGCATCTGGACATTCGAAATGTCGTATATGCCCGAGATGCTCGCGCTGAATTCTTACGATACTATCTGTCATGAACATCTCGAATATTACAGCCTGACGGTGATCGAAAAGATATTGAAGATGGCCGGCATGGAAGTTTTCGATGTGTCGTTCAACAGCATCAACGGCGGCAGTATCAGGTGTTTGGCAACGCACGCGGGAAGCAGCATACATCGGTCTGACCATGGCCAATTGGCTATAGATGAGGTCCGTGAGTGTGAGGCGGGCCTGAGATTATCTACCGATGAGCCTTACATGGCATTCCAAAACAGGATCGAGAAGCAAAGGGATGAACTCCGTGCCTTGCTTCTCGGCTTAAAGGAACAAGGAAAGCGCATCCATATTTACGGGGCATCGACGAAGGGAAATACGATACTTCAGTTCTGCGGCATTGATGATTCGATCGTCGAATGTGCGGCTGAAAGAAATCCTGACAAATTCGGCGCGCGAACGCTGGGCACAAATATCCCGATCGTGAGCGAGGCGGAATCGCGGGCGATGATGCCGGACTATTATCTGGTCTTGCCGTGGCATTTTAGGGCTGAGTTCATCGAGCGTGAAAAGGAAATGCTCGACAAAGGCGTCGGGTTTATCTTCCCCTTGCCGACGATTGAGATCGTGAAGCGATGAAGGCAATAATTTTCGGATCAGGCGGGCAGGACGGCTTCTATATGAAGCGGTTGCTCCGCCGTGAGAATGTTGAGGTTATCGGCGTTTCGAGGTCGGCGGATATCGTTGGCGATGTTGCCGATCGGTCGTTCGTCGAACAGATGATAGCGGCCGAACGCCCGGAATACATCTTTCATTTTGCGGCATGCTCAACGACCGGGCACGAGGCCGTGTTCGAAAATCACGACGCCATTGCGACCGGAACCATCAATATTCTTGAAGCGGCATATCGCCACTGCCCGGAAAGTAAGGTGTTTCTGTCGGGCAGTGCAATGCAGTTTGAAAATAACGGCACGCCGATCGATGAGCAAACGCCGTTCGCTCCGCTCAGCCCGTATGCCGTAAGCCGGATCGCCTCGGTTTACGCGGGGCGATATTATCGCTCGTTGTCGATGAAGATCTACGTCGGTTATCTGTTCAATCACGACAGCCCGCGGCGTTCGCCCAGGCATGTGAACAAGCTGATCGCGGATGCGGCCCGCGAAGGAAAGCAGATCGAGATAGGCGACATATCGGTGAAAAAGGAGTTCAATTTCGCTGGCGATATCATGGAAGCCGTCTGGCTTCTTGTGAATCAGAACGTGGTTTTCGAGGCTGTGATCGGCAGCGGACAGGCCCATAAAATTGAAGAATGGCTGGAGCTTTGTTTTGGGCTGGCCGGGAAGGATTGGCGCGAATATGTCAGTGAAACACCGAATTTCACGAGTGAATATCGAACGCTGATATCGGATCCCGCCCTTATCACGGCGCTCGGATGGCGGCCGAAGGTTGATATTGGCGGGCTGGCAAGGATAATGATGGAGAGGTAATTTTTATTTTATGGCAGAAACGCTTGGTACACTGAGCGACAAGCTCACGATCGTAAAGCTCAAACAATGGCATACCGAAGACGGCGAAAGGCTCGCAAGCCTCGCGCGTCAGCAAACGCAGCTGCAGGAAGAAATGGACCATTTCATCGCGGCCGCTGTTGCGGGTGATATCCCGATCGAGAAGCTTACGTTTGCGGCAAATAAGGTGTACAAGAAAGAAGGAAATGAGGTCCGCGAAATATCGGGAAGCCTGGGCGAAATTTTCTCGACACTTGCCGAGATAAACTGCCGCCTATGGCATGTGCAGGAAACGGTTTACGATTTTGAAAAGATACCTGTCAGTGAGAAAGACAATGTGATAAAAGACCTGGCGGTCGTGAACCTGGAGCGAAATAACTGCATCGACGAACTCGACCGCACATTTCAGTCCATCATCAAGTCGATCCATCAACCGGCAT
>JADLDC010000067.1 GCA_020846885.1 Acidobacteriota bacterium
GCACAGCGTCGTCACGGACCGTTTCGGTTGCGGCCCCTTCATCGGTCAGCCCGCCAAGCATCGGTTCAATGTCCGACGTCTCCAGCTCATTTAGCTGTTCGACATATTTGACGATATCCGCCATCTGCGGTGTATATAGTGCGACCTCTTCGTCAGTAATTTCGAGATGGGCCAATTTGGCAACCTTTTTTACATCCATGAACTTGTTCGCATCTTTAGACGCGGAAATAATTATCTATCACGCTTCGGCGGACCTTGATCGGGCCCGCGCAAGACTTGCCGCGGCGGCGGCAATAAATTGCTGACGTAGATCTTCATCGGTGATCGCCTCAGCCGATGCGATCAGGCCTTTAAGACCCTGTCGCGGGATAGTTCCTTCTTTGATACCTACACCATCCGCCGACAGAAGCTGCCTCCGATGCTCATCGACCACATCAGCGTCAACGCGGAAATCTATATAACCGACCAGGGCTGTCCCCAGGGCCTTGTTTATCCTGGCCGCGAGTTCCGGCCCGAGATCGGCCACGCTGCGTCTCCATGTCTCGCTGGAAACAGCGGCGATCAGGCGATCCCGTTCAAGCCTCACCGGCACTATGTTCTCGGCAAGAGCACCTTCGACACACCCCTTCCAGGCGGCAAACACGATCGGTTCAACCGCGGCACTGTCGCCGCCGATATGCTTTAGGACCATTGGAAGTGATTCGAGGATTCCCTGCATTTGTCATCCGCCGCCGATATTCTATTATCTTAATCGAGAAACACTTAAATGCTAAACACCGAGCTTTCAAAGATCGAACTTCCACGATTAATACTTGCATCCGGCAGCCCGCGTCGGGCGGAGATAATGAATTCTGTCGGCTGGCAGTTCATCAGGGATGTTCCGAATATCGATGAAACGGAACTGCCGGGCGAACAGGCCGATATTTATGTCCAACGGCTTGCACGGACAAAAGCTGAGTCCGTTGCGGAACGGTATTCAGGCGAGATCGTGCTCGGCGCGGACACGACCGTTGTGGTTGACGGCCAGATCGTGGGCAAGCCGGTTGACGTTGAGGACGCAAAGAGAATGATCAGATCGCTCGCCGGCCGATGGCATGAAGTTTTGACCGGCGTCGCGGTTGCGAAAAGCGGCCAGTGTGAATCGGGGCTGCAGAGCACACGTGTAAAATTTTCGCCGATGTCGCAGGTTGAGATCGATTTTCTCGCCGAGAACGGCGATCCTCTCGACAAGGCCGGAGCTTACGCCGTACAGGCCCAAGCCGCCCTTTTTATCGAGGCGATAGAGGGTGATTATTGGAACGTTGTGGGGTTGCCGGTCAGCCTTGTCTATCGACTGGTCGGAAATTTGATAAACGACCCAAATACCAAAGCCCTCGCGTGACGATCGCCTTCTTTTCGTGCATTTTCGGGTCTTAATTTCGTGGCTTCGTGGTTATGGTCGATAAAGCCGACCACGAAACCCGCGAAACGAAGAACGAAGACCACGAAAAAGAAGAGGCTGCTCGGCGAAGAGCAGCCCACTTCTTGCGGTTTTTGTGTTCTATTAGAGAATTGAATCGATCTTCTTCGAGATCGGCACGGTTATATCAAATTTGGGATCGATGCCGCCAAAGGCCTCGCCGGATTGAGCACCGGTTTTGTCAATGATCACAAACGACGGCACCTGGTCGATACTGAAGGCTTTTAGCACCACCGCACCGTCTGAGTCACGCAGGATCGGGATGCCGATCTTGTTGGCGGCGGCAAATTTGCGAACGGATTCATCAGACGCAAAGTTCTTTGACTTCGCGTTTGTAGAATCGGTCACAACATAATAGAAGACGACGTTTTTGCCCGCATACTTCCTGGCAAGCGTGCTGACATATTCAGCCTGCTTCGCCGACAGCGGCAGCCAGCTTGCACCCACCGCAAGAACAACGACCTTGCCCTTTTGCGCCTGAACGTCAATAGTTCCGCCGTCGAGTTTCGGAATGGAAGCCTGGGCCGCGGCCGAAATTGCCAAAACAGCTGAAAGGCCGAACACCATAGCGAACATCTTTAGGATCTTCATAATCTTGCGAAGAACTACTTAGCCCTTCTACCAATTAGATGCAAGTTTGGTGCCGAACTACTGCTTTCTGTTGAGGACGAGGTTATCGATAAGCCTTACCTTCCCAAATCTGACCGCGACCGCGACCAAAACTTCCTTATCATCAATCTTATCAATAGGTTCCAGTGTGTCGTTGCTGACAACGGCCACGTAATCGATCCGTGCAAGCGGTTCCGCCGCGATCCGGTCTTCAACGATCTGAGCTATCTTTGCGGCATTTCGTTGGCCTTCTTTAAAGGCGATCTTAGCATCACGAAGTGCGAGATAGATGACCGAAGCCTTTTCCCGTTCCTCTTCGCTCAGATAGGCGTTGCGCGAGGACATCGCGAGTCCCGATTCTTCACGCACCGTCGGCACGACAACAACCTCTGTCTCAAAACCCAGGTCCTGCACAAGGCGTTTAACGACGCCGACCTGCTGGGCGTCCTTGCTGCCAAAAAACGCCAGGTCGGGCCGGACCGTGTTGAGCAGGATAGTGACCACCGTCGCCACGCCCCGAAAATGTCCAGGCCTCGATGCTCCCTCAAGCGTTTCGGATAGGCCCTCGACATAGACATGGGTAGAGAACCCAGGCCCGTAGATCTCCTCAGTGTCCGGGGCAAAAACGTAATCGACGTCATACTCGGCAAGCATTGCAGCATCTGCGGTCAGATCACGCGGATAGAGTTCGAAATCCTCATTTGCGCCAAACTGGGCCGGGTTGACAAAGATCGAGGCGATAACGATGTCCGACATTCGCCGTGCCTCTTTCACAAGAGCGACGTGGCCGCCGTGAAGGGCACCCATCGTCGGGACAAAGCCAACGGTCTTGCTTTCACGCCGCAGTTTGCGGGCGATCGAAGCCATTCGCTGTTTGCGGTTGATTATTTCCATCAGGTCAGCGGGCGGATGTGGAGATCAGCTCGTCAAGCTTTACTTTCTCAGGCATACCGTACGATTCGGATTCATTCGGATACTCGCCGCTGCGGACATCGTCCATCCATTCAGATATGGCGTCCGTGATGACCTTGCTGACATTTGCGTATTGCCGGACAAATCGCGGCTGGCGGCCAAACGTAAAGCCGATCAGGTCGTGCAGGACAAGTACCTGAATATCACACGATGGCCCGGCGCCAATGCCGACGGTCGATATCTTTACCTCTCGGGTTATGATCTCGGCTATCTCGCGGGGAACAAGCTCGAGCACGATGGCAAATGCCCCGGCTTCTTCGAGCATTTTGGCGTCTTCGATAAGCCGCTGGGCGTCGTCCGTCGTTTTGCCTTGCACGCGGTAGCCGCCTAGCTTGTGCACCGACTGCGGCGTTAGCCCGATGTGGGCCATGACCGGTATCTCCTCATCGACAAGGCGCTTTACCAGCCCGACGCGATTACGGCCGCCCTCGAGCTTTACGGCCTCGGCTCCGCCGTATTTGAGCAGCTTCAACGCGTTGCTGACGGCTTTATTATCACCTGTATGGAACGAGCCATACGGCATATCCGAAACGATCAATGCCCGGTTAGCACCGCGCTTTACGGCCTTTGTGGCGGAGAGGATCTCGTCAAGCGAAACAGGGATCGTGTTCCCATAGCCGTGGATGACATTTCCCATGCTATCGCCGACCAGAATGATATCGACGCCGGCCTCATCGACGATGCGTGCTGTCGGGTAATCGTAGGCGGTCAGGCAGGCAAGCTTCTCGCCGCGTTCCTTCGCTGGCCTAAGGGCCGGGACATAGACCTTTTCGGGTTGATCGGGTTTCAGGTACGCCATAGGATTTTTGTGTCAAGTCTAGCCCTTTACGGCGTTTAAGTCTAGGCCGTATCATGCTCC
>JADLDC010000068.1 GCA_020846885.1 Acidobacteriota bacterium
ACGCCAAAGAAAAGAACTACGTTCATTAACAGCAGAATCGTAGTTCTTCGAGCATTAAAAAAGCGCGAAATGTTAAAAATACTGCAGGCCATCACTACGGTCGGTCATTATAATTCAGCAAACGCCCTGAGAAGATTCATTTTCTCATCGAGCGCGGAATCGAGCATTTCACTTGAAAGCCCATCCTGCGGGTCCTTTTCAAGCATGATCGTATATCCTGTCACTGCCTCATCGATCTCGTTCAAATTTCGGTCGAACGCTTCGCGCATTTTTCCGTCCCATTGGGCCCGGCGGACCTGCACGCGCTTGTTCCAGTATTCTATCGCGGCCTGCTGTTCCTTCAGGCGTTTTATCCTTGCTTCCTGAGGCGTTTCGATCAGGCCGATCTTGCTGAACACTTTCTCAAATGTTGTTTGTGTCGCGTCCGAACGCGAGCTAAAGTCCTCGCCGGTAGGCTCGAAATAATTCCTTACTCCAACGATGGTCAGTAGCGAGCTTATCAGCGCAATGGCCACGGCCGCCGATGCCAATTGTGATAGTGTAAAGCCGCGCCCGAACCAGCCACGCGGTTTCTCTTCAGGCACCGGCTGCGAGTTGACCTCGCTTTCAATAATGTTGTTGATCCGGCACCAGAGTGCGTCAGCATTCGGCGGCGGCAGTTCGGCGGGCAGATCAGCCTTGCAGGAATCGAGGATCAAGGCAAAGTCCTCGCAAACCTTTGCACAGTCCGCACAGAACGACAAGTGCGTCTGGACCGCGAGTGACGTTTTTTCGTCAAGCTCATTGTCCAGAAACAGGCTGATATTCTCTTGGCACTGGTCGCACGTCATTACATTTACGCAACCGGGTGATGCCCCGCGTTCGCCGCGGCGGCCCCACCCGCTAAGTTCCCGTGATCAAACTAGATAGATTAGGCGATTCCGGTGTTGGTTGCCTGTGAAGCGGAAGATTTTTCCTCGGTTTGTCTGATCAGCAGCCCGCGCAGCTTCAAACGGGCCTTGTGCAATTGTGATTTAGAGGTTCCGACCGAGATCTTCAGCATTTTGGCGACCTCTTCGTGTTCGTATCCTTCAACGTCGTGAAGTACAAATACATTCCTGTAACCGTTCGGCAGTTCCGCGATCGCGTTCTTTAACGCAATGCGATCAACTATCTGCATTTTGCGAGGATTTGCACTGCCGACCACGGTCTGCTCAGGCATTTCGCCATCTTCCGACGTTTTCTCATTCTTTACACTTCGGCGGCGAAAGTGCATCAGCACCTGATTGACCGTCAAACGGTGAAGCCACGTTGAAAACGCCGAATCACCTCGGAAACTGCCGATCTTTCTAAAAAGCTGGATAAAGACCTCTTGCGTCAGGTCTTCAGCCTCAGTCGGGCTGTTGGTCATTCGGAGCGTTAGGCTGTATGTCCGGCGGTGATAGCGTTGGTAGATAAGTTCGAATGCCGCAATATTCCCACTTTCCGCCAGCCGGCAAAGTTCAATGTCGGGCGTGGACGCATCGAATGCAGCTGCTGCAGGGGCCGTTGACGGTTGAACATACGACAACTCAAGGCTGTCCTCATAACCGAAAGGAATATCCTGCTCGATCGCCGCGGAGGTTGGATCCATGCTAACTCCTCTTAGATTGCCGGAATTTAGGAAATCGTCGCTCGCTATGATGACTTACCTCCAAATTCGGGTTGCTTCGCCGCCCCCAAAACCCGTAAAGATAATGTGATTCTATGACGAATATCCGCAAAGGTAAAGTAAATTATTGAGAAGATTGAACTTTCTGTAGCGTTTATTCAAGCAGCCAACTTTGCCGCAAGGGACCATAATTCGTGGATTTTCGTTTCTTGTTTCGTTTTTTTTCGTGGACCCGTCTTCGGCTTCGCCACCACGAAATGCACGAATCAAGAGACGAAAATCCCGAAACAGGAATCTTCGAAACGCAATGCGATTTTAGATTTTCCGCGTATTTGAGCTACACTTCAAGGAATTTCTTGTTCCGCCCGGTAAAATCCGAGATCTTATGCTATTCCTCACGCAGTCCGCGGCCGTTTACGGCATCGACGCCCTGATCGTGGATATCGAGGTCAATCTCCAGCCTGCACCCGGAGAAACCGATCTCGCTCCGCCGTTCATAATCGTCGGTTTGCCGGATACTGCCATTCGCGAATCGCGCGAACGCATTCGTGCGGCGATCAAGAACAGCGGATCTTTCTTTCCTATCCACAAAACGACCGTGAACCTTGCGCCGGCGGATGTAAGAAAGGAAGGCGCGAGCTTTGACCTGCCTATTGCCCTTGCGATACTTGGCGCAAACGGTGATTTTGGGAATACCGACAACGCCGGAAGCACGCTGAGCATTGGCGAGCTTTCGCTTGACGGACGGGTGCGTCCTGTTCGCGGTGCGTTATCCATTGCACTCGCGGCCCGCGAGAATGGCATATCCAACCTGCTTGTTCCCGAAGAGAATGCGACCGAGGCGGCGGTCGTTCAGGAGCTGAACGTTTACCCGATCCGAGACCTCCGTTCCGCCTCGCGGCTGATAAACGACCTCTGCAGCGGCCAGCCTGCATCGATACCGCCAATGAAGCTTGACCTGAGTGAGTTCAAGTCGGCGGCGACAAAATACGGTGTCGATTTTTCCGAGGTCCGCGGCCAGCAGACCGCAAAACGCGCTCTCGAAGTGGCCAGCGCCGGCGGCCACAATATTTTGTTTATCGGTCCGCCCGGATCAGGAAAGACGATGCTCGCGAAGCGGCTCCCGACCATTTTGCCGCCGCTTGAATTTGAAGAAGCGCTAGAGATAACAAAGATCCATTCGGTCGCCGGGCTGACGGGGCGGTCCGGCCTGATCCGCGAAAGGCCGTTCAAATCGCCGCATCACACCGTTTCGCACGCCGGGCTGATCGGCGGCGGATCGATCCCGCGTCCGGGTGAAGTTTCGCTTGCCCATCTAGGCGTTCTGTTCCTGGATGAACTGCCGGAATTTGACCGGAGCGTACTTGAAGTACTCCGCCAGCCGATGGAGGACAAGCAGGTAACTATCTCGCGTGCCGCAAGTTCGTTGACATTTCCGGCCAATTTTACGCTGGTCGCCTCGATGAACCCGTGTCCGTGCGGCTATTTTGGTTCGGGACGCGAATGCAAATGCTCGCCGATGCAGATACAGCGGTATGTCGGCAAGATCTCCGGCCCGTTGATGGACAGGATCGATATTCACATCGATGTTCCGGCGGTCAAATTCAAGGAACTTCGCGGCAAAGCGGGCGAGCCCGCCGAAGGCTCGCAGGCGGTGCGCGAACGTGTTATCAGGGCGCGGGAAACACAGTTAGCAAGGCTTGGGAGCGAAGGCGTTTATTCAAATTCGGCAATGGCCCCGAGACAGATACGCGAATTCTGCCAGCTTGATCAGGATTGCGAGATGATGCTCGAAAAGGCGATGC